>DAIUCB010000098.1:0-9526 GCA_036846385.1 Bacillota bacterium
GAGGAAACATTAGCATTGATTTGCACCGACAGAATGGAAAGATAGAATTTATAATATCCGATGCGGGAATAGGCATTGCTGAGGAAGATATCAGCCATGTCTTTGAGCGATTTTTTAAAGCAGATAAATCACGAAATTCTTCAATAAAAGGGAGTGGATTAGGACTTTCAATTGTTAAAAAAATCGTGGATATGCATCATGGAACTATTAATGTGCAAAGTAAATTAGGAGAAGGTACTGCATTTACTGTTTCTTTACCGGACGTATTATAAAATAAAGCAAAGATTTAAATTAGATAATTCAACCTCACAATGAATAATATGTGAGGTTATTTTATTTTCCGGTTTATATTCAGTTTAAAAAACTATTGTATTATTGTCCATGAAGGTTAGAAAAAGAAAGGATGAAAAAAATGAAAACACTAAAAAATGAAAAGGGTATAGAAAATGTAAGCAATACCAAACAAAACAAGTTTATAAATATATTAAATGGAGACCGGCACTCACTACTGCTTTCGGTTGCACTGCATCTTGTTCCGGGAGTGTTGATTCTATTAACATATTTGATTGTTGGAGAGCCGGTGGTTAAAGCACTTGGTTACCCGATATATCTTGCATGGGTGTTTTCAATGTGTTTTTCACTTGCACCCATAGAGCTCGGTCTGCTATTTTACTTGGGCTGGAAGAAAAACGGTAAGCTCTCATTGCGAGGTGTAGTGCATTACATGGATAAACCGATTAAGAAACTTCCCCTAATTGGACTTGTAACCATTTTAATTATAGGCTTGTATGCAGCTTCAGTTATCCTTACACCCGTTGACAATTTTGTTTACAAGCATCTATTTTCATGGATACCATTTGCGAGTGCTGCAGGGGGCAGCGGTGGATACCTTTCAGGCTACCCACGTTCCACTGTAATTGTTACTCTTGCGGTGTGCGTGGTTTTTCAGGGAATTATCCTGCCTGCAATTGAAGAACTTTATTTTAGAGGATATTTGTTGCCACGACTTTCGTATCTTGGCAAGCTAGCACCAATTCTAAATATGATACTATTTTCACTTTATCATCTTTGGACACCTTGGCAATTTGTTTCCAGGATAGGCTTTTTCTTACCGACGGTATGGGTTATGTGGCGTAAAAAAGATTTAAGAATATCAATATTGGTCCACTGTCTGTCAAACACACTGCTGACATTGATTACACTTATTGCGATTGCAATGGGGAGCCCGTATTAAGTATTTGCATAGCTGATTACAGAAATTGTATGAAAAGTATAGAGAAATAATCGAATTAGAGGAGATATTGATAGGAGGAAAAATTATGGGAAATGTAATTCAAGTTAATAATTTAGCAAAGCAATATAGCAAAGCTAAGGAAGCTGCAGTCAACGATATCAGTTTTAATGTAGGGGAAGGAGAATTCTTTGCATTTCTGGGACCAAACGGAGCCGGAAAAACAACCACCATATCTATTTTGACAACACTGCTCTCAATAACAAGCGGAACTGTTAATATAGCCGGTTACGATTTAAATAAGGAGGCAAAAAAAATCAGATCCAATGTGGGCATTATTTTCCAAAACCCAAGCCTTGATTTGGAATTGACTGCTGAAGAAAATATACGGTTGCATGTTAGTATCTACCGAACATACAGGTTTCAACCATTCTATGGAATGATGCCTAAGGAATACAAACAGCGTATTGAAAAGTTAGCATCGATTGTAGGTATTCAAGAAAGCCTTTTTAAAAAGCTTAAAACATTTTCCGGCGGAATGAAGAGAAAACTGGAAATTATCCGCAGTCTGATGCATAATCCAAAGATACTGTTTCTGGATGAGCCAACACAAGGATTGGATGCGGTAAGTCGTCGTTCACTTTGGGAATATCTAAACAGGGTACGCATGGAGGAGAATATCACAATTTTTTTAACAACACATTATCTGGATGAAGCAGAGGATGCGAATCGGATTTGCATAATTAACAAAGGTAAAATTGTAATGGAAGGAACACCAGGTCAGCTTAAGGAAAGATTGGTTGAGAAATATATGTATATTGATGCAGTTGATCAAGGTTCGCTTAAAAATGATTTATTTAAACTTGAAGCAGCTTTTACAGAGACTGCTCATGGTTTGAAGGTTGCATACAAGGGTGCAACGCCTCAAAAGCTGCTATCAAACCTGACAATACCGCTAACAAAATTGGATGTGCATCAACCAACCCTTGAAGAAGCATATTTAGATTTAGTAAAAGAGAGGAGTGATATATAATGATGTCTACATTTGCAAGAGATATCAATGCATTAACTGCTATAGCTGCCAGAGAAATTATGAGGCTTTTCAAAAGCCCCGGAGCTATAATTGCAGATATGATTTTTCCTATGTTTTTCCTGGGAATTATTGGAGGAAGCCTTTCGCAAAACATGGGAGATAACATGGGATATAACTTTTTACAGTTCGTTATGATAGGGATGATTGTCTTTAACATGTTCATGGGTACAACCAGCGGTATGACATCCTTAATTGCAGAACGTGACATGAATTTGACACAGGAGTTGTATGTATCTCCGATTTCCAGATACACAATTATTTTAGGCAAGATGATTGGTACCAGTTTTGCAAGTCTTGGGTCTTTGTTAGGCGTTCTGATAATAGCCTTGGTCATGCATATACCCTTTAGCGGTGCACAAATTTTCAGACTGACTCTGGTTATTCCTGTTTTTTGTCTGGTTGGTGCCTCATTTGGTGTATTTTTCATAGGATTTATTCAAGATTCAAAAGTCGCATCAATGGGTGCTTTGTTGATTTGTATGCCACAAATGTTTTTAGCAGGTACGATTATACCTATAACTAATTCCACCGGTATTATAGCTTTTCTGGCAAAAATTATGCCGCTAACCTATTTAACTGATTTGGCAAGGGGAGCCTTTTACTGGGGAGGACCGGTTTATAATAAAATTGTTCTGCATAATCCGTTATTTAATATAACTGTTTTGTCGGTATTCTTTCTTGTATTTTTTACTGTCGGGACAATGATGTTTACCAAATCTGAGCAGAACAGATAAAAGTGCAAATTACAATAATAGATGCGTCCTTATTCGGAGACTGAGACGCATCTATTATATTTTATTCAGTACCGGCTTTCAGCGATTCGCTCATGGATATTTTTGTGAGCTTCCTTCTGCACAGACGCTTGGTTATTTCATACACCGCACAAATCAACACAAAGCCTATCATTATATACGAAGGGTTCACAATCATTGGTATTACCATATTAATCATTTCTGCCACATAACCGTAGATGTTGTTTCCGAAGGCTAGCATGAACGGCAGCCCCAGCCAGAAGCCGACAAACACAGCCGGCGTAGAGCTGTTTAGAATAAGCTTCTCCAGCTCCTTCCTTCGGTAGCCGAATATCTTTAGCAGTGAGATGGTATTACGGCTCTCGTCAATCATCAGCGACGTCACAAGGAAGATAATAATAACTGCAATAAGCGCTGCAAAGATTGTTGTAGCTGCAATTATCAATGTTGTCGGTGCGGAGACATCGTCAAACGCTTCGGGATTCCGTGCATCCATAATGCCGGCAAGCAGATTTTCGTCAAAGTCTAACTCATGGTTGCTAAGCACAGTTCGGTAGCTTCCAAAAGGTTGACCGGTCATGCGGTTGAACTCATCAAGGGGCATAAAAATATATTGTTCGCCGTAGGCTTCAATTATCCCATTGATTGTCAGACTGTATAATTTTCCATCCAGCTTATTTACAAAACGAATCTTGTCTCCTTCCTTGAGCTTCAGACGGTTGGCCAGAGGATAAGTGATATTTACCTGATTCCTGGACAGCTCAGTACCCCCTATTCCGTTCATTTTTATGCCGACGGAATTCGGTTCCATGCCTAACAGGTAAAATTCAACCCTTTCTCTGCCCTCGGGGTAGGCACGTAACGAGTTGTACGGTTCTGCGCCGTCTGGTATATCTCTAGTCTTTAAATTCTGTACTTCCTTGAAGTTATATTCTATGGCATAATTGTATCTCTCCAACGCACCTTTGTTCATTACCAGATCCATCGAGTAGTTGAATGTAAAACCATACAGCAGTATCATCGATGCGGCGCTCACCCCCAGCACTAAGAACAACAGGCGCGGTATGCTCCGCAATTGCTCACGTATCTGAAATTTAGTATTGAAACTATACCGATTTAGACGAATCATCCGTTCAATAAAATTTACCTTTGCTTTTTGCCCGTCACCCTTCATCAGCTCGACAGCTGTTTTTTTGAGTATCTTGCGTATAATAAGAAAACTTGACAGACCGATAAAGGTCATCGGCATCAAGACTGCAAGAATCAGATTTAACGGCAAGAAGTTGATGCCGGTGACAGGTAGGATGTAACTGGCAAACATGGAGCTTAAAACAGGCTTTACACATGGCATTGCAAGCAGTATACCTGCAAGACCTCCTGTGACGGATGTCAATATAGGAATCGCCATGTAGTGCCGTGTTATTTCACGTCGGCGGTAGCCTTGCGCGTACAGCATTCCGATGACTATGCTGTCAGATTTAACCATGCGTATTATCATCACGCCTGCAATAAGACAGCTAAGAAGGAAAAAAGCCGTTGATACGGGAAAGCTCATGGACTTTATGCTTGAAATATTTGACTGGGGCATACTGACACGTTTGTTGTTTTTTGCATCCAGCCATTCGGAAAGATTGTATCCTTTATTGATTAAAAGATTGTGCAGCTTCACATTTTGAGCGTTTATATTTCTTCTGTCCGTGAAGCGTGCCCCATAGACCGTGACTGCCTTGACGTTAGCGTCAGGGAATGATTCCAGATCAGTGCCGGAAACAATCCCGATACCAAAACCGCCGGTTGGCAGAACATCATAGATATTTTTCAATATAAAAATGTAATTGGGTACTGCCATTGTACCTACTATATTGAAGGTTTTGCCATTTAGTTCTATTTTACCGCCTATATTCAAGCCATGTGTTTGGCAAAAATAGGGATCGAGCAAAATATCCCCCGGATTTTTAAGACCACGTCCTGATAATACTGCCGGGATATTGATTTTGGAAGAAAGGCTTAAAAGCCGAAGCTCGCCCTTAGACAAATTTTGACTGTCAGGCAGCTTGACATCATACTGCTTGTAAGCCTCTATTATCGCGCCGGATTCACCCTCTAGCGCTGTAATATCCTCAATGGGTGTATCTATTGAAAATGTCAAATCCTCTTGTCTATATTCTTCGGCAAAACCGATGACCATTTTTTCGAGGTTGCTTGCTATACCTGTAGCCGCGATAAAATAAAAACTACCTAAAAGAATCAGAATAATGATGCCGATATAACGACCTTTATTTTCTTTTATAATTCGCCATGTGCGTTTTCGAAGAGCCATTACCATTCAATCCTTTCTGCCGGAATAATTTGGGAATTGTGCATAACTTCCGCCACCTCGCCGCTTCTCAGCCTGTATACGGCGTGCGCCATACCGGCGATGGCGCTGTTGTGGGTAATCATCAGTATGGTTGTTTTAAACTGTACGTTTACTTTTTGCAGCAAAGACAGTACATTACGCGAGGTCTCAAGATCCAGCGCTCCGGTGGGCTCGTCGCAGAGCAGAAGCTTTGGATTTTTGACGATAGCTCGTGCGATTGACACGCGCTGCTGCTCACCGCCGGAGAGTTCCCGGGGGAAACGGTCCTTTTTGTCGGAAAGCCCGACTGCATAAAGTACCTCATCCGATTTAAGCGGATTTTTACTGATGTTTGACACAACCTCAATGTTTTCGGATACCGTGAGATTCGGTACAAGGTTGTAGAACTGGAAGACAAAACCCACACTCTTGCGGCGATATTCAACCAGTTGATTGTCATTTAAATCCGTAATACGCTCGCCGTCCACTTCGACAGTGCCGGCGTCCGCACAGTCAATACCGCCTATAATGTTCATCAACGTAGATTTACCCGAACCGGATGGCCCTAATATTACTCCGATTTGCCCTTTATTAAGCTCCAGCCCTACACCCTTGAGTACATGGGTAATAATCCCTGTATTATAGCTTTTTTTAAGGTTTGATACTGACAAAAACATATTTATCACTCCATTTCATTTTTTATCAGCTCCAATATTTGGTTCAGTTCATTTTTATGTCTGCTCCGTTTTCGTAGCTGTTTCTGCTGTAAAACTAATATATAAATTCACCCAGTGTTACCATAAAGAAAGAGCCGATAACTGTGATATAAATCACATATTATCGGCTCTGCGTCTTATCGTCTGGCTCTTTGATAACTGATATATTCAATTGTTTTACATTGATTATCATTTCCTGCTTGCACTTGGGGCAAAATAGCGGGAAGTTTTCAAGCACCGTATCACAACGTACCTTGACCCGTGTTTTATTGCCGCAGACAGGGCATAATATCCATTCGTATTTACACATTCTACAATCCCCTTACTTGCTGTTTTGATGAACATTGACATTTCAACCTTCAAATATTAGCTGCTTTGCGTTTGTATGCTCTCACTGCAAAGATATATGCAACAAAAGGTATATGCAGCAATAAGAATATCAAGAGTCTTTTATTTATAATCCTTTCCTTCTTTGAGTTTTTTCAGTATGTCGCGGTTAAGTGTTTCGCGCCAATTTTCCGTGTATGTTCTGGCATTACGCATAAGCTCATCACAGAACGCGGCTACATCCTCACCTGTAATCTCCAAAACATTCTTACCATCTGCAGCACCGACCTCGAACAATTCTATCAGGTCATAATGAATCTTCATCATATCATAGCCGGATCCTGCTGCGAACATCCACATATGTCCCTGTATTTTCTTAAATACATATTGATAGTCTTTTGGCAGAGCCCCAACCCTAGCCATTTGTCGTTTGTATTCGCGTTTGCTTTCAATCATTTTTTTGATATTAAAATAATTATCGAAAAAATCAGACATTTTACTTCTCCTCTTTTAATTGGTTTATTTTTGATGCAACAAATTCCCATTTTTCCCAAAACCTCCGCAGCTCTTTGTGCCCTGCATCATTGAGTACGTAAAACTTGCGCGGCGGTCCCATATCTGACGGTTTCTTTTCAATATCAACGAGCTTATTCTTCTCAAGTCGCACCAAAATGGTGTAGACCGTTCCCTCCACAACATCTGTGAAACCAAGAGTATTCAGCTGTCGCGTGATTTCGTATCCGTAGGTTTCTCTGCGGCTGATAATTTCGAGGACACAGCCCTCAAGCACGCCTTTGAGCATTTCAGTTAGGTTTTCCAGTGTAATCCCTCCTAGTATTCTACATAACCTGTATGCAGTAGTACTTATTATTGGTATATAGTATCACATAATAGCGAATTTGTCAATAGCGATATTTTTGTTCTTCAAAGGGTACAACTTATGTTGTATAATATAGCTATAAAGTTTCGTTATTGGAATTAAATTCATTTAGCTTTCTATACAATGTTCTTAAACCAATACCCAACTCTTTAGCAGCTATTTTCTTACCGTCAACATTCCATCCCCATTTATCAATGGTTTCAACTATAGTTTTATATTCGCTTTCTTTTAGCTTACTGCATTCATTTAAGCAATTCGTGTTAAAGCTCCTTATAAATCCTGATGGGAGATCATCTTCGGTTATAACATCGTTATTTGTTATGTTCATGCAATATTCGATTACATTTTCCAATTGTCTGATATTGCCGGGCCAATCAGACTTGTTAAATAAATCAGAGACCTTATTATCAAAACCTAATATCTGCTTTTTAAGTTTTTTGTTGTAAAATCTTAAATATTCATTGATCAAAATATTTATATCTTCTTTTCTGTCCCTTAGTGGGATTAAATTAATTGGAATTACATTAATCCTGTAGTATAAATCCGGACGAAATTTTTTCTGTTCTATTAATTCTTCTAAATTTTTATTAGAAGCAGTGATTATTCTTACATCTATTGTAATCGGCGTAATACCGCCTACCCTTTCAAAGGTAGAGTCCTGTAAAATGTTAAGCAGCTTGGCTTGCATATTGATAGGAAGCTCGCTTATTTCATCTAAAAATAGTGTTCCCTCATTAGCCAATTCAAATTTACCCGGTTTTCCTTCTTTTTTAGCACCTGTAAATGCCCCCGATTCATAACCGAAAAGCTCACTTTCAAAAAGAGATTCGGGAATACTTGCACAATTAATTGAAACAAAGGGCTTATTCCTTCTGCTGCTTTCGTAATGAAGTGCTTTGGCAAGAAGACTTTTACCCGTACCTGTCTCGCCTGAAATAAAAACAGTCGAGGGGCTGTCGGATAATTTTTTTACTATATTTTTAATATCTCTAATATGGTTGCTCTTGCCTTTAATGCTATCGATTGAATATGCGGATTTACTTTCATCAAGCAGTTGGATGCTATGTACATTTGACTTATTGTAGCAAATTCTTATTGCCATACCTATTATAACATCCTTGTTTTTAATAGGTGTTGAAAATATCCGTATAAGCATATTGTTGATTTTAACCTTGTAATTTGAAATTATTCTTCCGCTCAATATGATAGCAACAATATCATCGGGTAATAGCTGATTTATATTTTTGTTATATAGCCCGCAGGAGGAAAAAAATTCAAATGCGGCTTTATTTATTATATCGATATTACCATCGATGTTGGTTGTAATTATTCCGTCATCAAGCAGGTCAAAGGCAGTAATGAACGAGGATTTTGAAATACTTGAATCATAGCTTTTATATTTTTGCATTATCAATATAGATAAAAAACTGGCAAAATGCTGTACCACATTAATATAATAGCCAATATCATTTACAATTCGGTCATGACCTTCTTTAGAGAAGGAGGTTAGCGACAATACTCCGAGAGATTCAGTGTTGGTTTTTATACTTTTTAGGATTTCTATTGTTGAAGGACAATTGTCCTTGAATCGGCAGCCTAAACATGAAGCCATGTGACCGGGATGATTTACAGTAACAGTACCTTTCATAATTACCTCTTGTATAGAAGGTGCATGTACTGACATTCCCTTTATCTTTACATATGATTCAGTGCTGGCTACTAATTTGCTTTCAGCATCAAAAATTGCTGAATCAAGATTAAATATACTTTTAATTGTATTAATCACATAAATGAGTTCGTTTTCATATTCAAATAGGTTTATCATATTTATTTACTCCTATATATTTAATTATATTATTATAGCATAACTATGCCACATATGACAATATAATTGTCATATGTGGCATAAAAATTATAGTAAAAATAAAATTTTTGTTATTATAAATTAAATAACATTTGAATTCAGAGGTTTAATTATTTTAAAATAAATAAACTAATTGGCACACTATGTGCAATAATTATGCATATAAAATACAAAATGATTTTAAAAATTATAGAAAGTGAAAACGTTTAATTGATAATAGCAATAAATGCTCATTATAGACTAGAATGAGTTTAAAATATAATATATATATAATAAATAGAAAAGTATATGATTCACTCGTTTAAAAGAATAGAATTTATATTAA
>DAIUCB010000099.1:0-9467 GCA_036846385.1 Bacillota bacterium
TTCCCCACAAGCACAGGCTCAATATAACCCTCTTGCTCTGCCTTCGCAGCAGCACGAAGAACTCCCTCCTCTTCTGCAGCTACGAGATACATTCGAACAGGATTTTTAGGCATATTTTTGCTGATGATATCTTCAAAGCTTTGATATATCATGACTCACCTCATTTATATTTCTATCCTTTACAGCCATCATCAAAGGCTTTAAGGTTTATCTCTAAAAATTCAGGTTTGTTAGCCATACGCTTTTTTATTGTATTATACATTTCTTCTTTGGATATAAAATCTGTATTGTTAATAAAAGCGCCCAGCATAACCATATTTGATGCTAATTTGTTTCCGGATTTAACGGCTATGTCATCTGCTTTAATGCAAACAGCATTTTTATTTTCATTCTCATTTACATGGCTTACTTGACTTGTATTGATGAATAATCTGCCGCCTTTTACTGCACTTTTTTTGAATTTTTCATAGGAGGGACTGTTCATAATAATTATATAATCTGCTTTCTGAACAACAGGTGTTCCGATTTCTTCGTCAGATATTATGACTGTACAATTACATGTACCGCCTCTTTGTTCCCCGCCGTAGGACGGAAAAAAAGTTGCATTTAGCCCGATACCACTTGCAGCGTAGCATATCATTCTTCCCATAGATAAAACTCCTTGTCCGCCGAATCCTGCTATCAATATACTGTAATTCATGTTATCCTCCTACTCTTTATCTTTTAAAATTCCCAATGGGAAGTATTTAATCACATAGTTCTCCATAAATCTCAACGTCTCATTTGGTGTCATTTTCCAGTTTGTCGGACAGTTGGAAACCAGTTCTACAAATGAATATCCTTTATCTTCAATCTGATTTTTAAAAGCTTTTTTTAGCCCTTTTTTTGCTTCAATAATATTTTTAGGCGTATTTAGCCCAAACCTTGCAACATATACAGGTGACTCAAACTGACTAATCATCTCCGCAACCTTAATCGGATATCCTTCGTGGCGCTTTGGATCTCTTCCGTAAATACTTGTAGTAGCCTTCTGCCCTACCAGTGTAGTAGGTGCCATTTGTCCTCCAGTCATACCGTAAATACAATTGTTTATGAAAACCACGGTAATATTTTCTCCTCGATTGGCAGCATGAAGTGTTTCTGCAAGACCTATAGACGAAAGATCTCCGTCTCCCTGATAACACATAACTACTGCGTCCTTAACCATACGTTTATATCCGGTAGCCACTGCTGCAGCTCTTCCGTGTGCTGCTCCTATCATATCAAAATCATAATATTGCTGACAGAGATTTGCACATCCAACAGCTATAACTCCAACCATCTTATCTTTGATACACAATTCATCTACAACTTCTCCCACAAGGCGATTTGCAACTCCGTGAAGACAACCCGGACAAAATTTTTCTCCTACATCTCGCAATGATTTAGGCTTTTCAAATAAAACATCCATTACCTTAGACCTCCCTTTACTTCTGTTACTTTCTCCAATATTTCTTCAGGAGAAATTATAATACCACCTGAGCGGCCAAAGGTTTCGATGTCAATTTTAAATTTTACACCCATTTTTACATCATCTGCCATTTGGCTTGGAATAGTCATTTCAACTACCAGTATTTTTTTCACCTTATTTGAATCCAATCTTTCGAAAGCACAGTACGGGAAAGGATTTAACAAGATCGGACGAATCATACCTATTTTAATTCCTTGCTTTCTGGCTTCTCTTATAACGGTTTTGCAAATGCGGGCAGCAGTTCCGTAGGCCGCAATTACAATTTCAGCATCCTCTGTCATATATTCTTCATACTCAATATCATTTTCAGCCCATCGCTTATGCATTTCCGCCATTTTAATATTAGAATTTTCCAAATCTGCTCCCGTCCAGCACATAGGGATTATTTCCTTTGCTTCTCCCTTGTGAGGACCACTCAATGCCCATTCGGGAATCGGTATTTCCTTGTGCTCTGGCAATTCAACACTTTCCATCATTATTCCTATAACTCCGTCCGCCAGCACCATTACCGGACATCTGTCTCTGTATGCATAATCAAAAGCTTTATAAACAAGATTGACAGCTTCCTGAACAGTAGATGGCGCTAATACAATCATTTTAAAACCGCCGTGACCGTTAGCCTTGGTTGCAAAAAGATAATCTGACTGTGCAGGCAAAATACCTCCCAATCCTGGACCGCAGCGCATAACATTTATAATAACGGCAGGCAGTCTGGCCTGTGCTAAATATGAAATTCCCTCTGCTTTAAGAGAAATACCGGTTGAAGATGAGGATGTCATAGCAGGTTTTCCTGAACAAGCTGCACCATATACCATATTAATTGCTGCTACCTCGCTTTCTGCCTGAACAAAATCTCCGCCGACTTCGTGAAGTCTCCATGACAAATATTCAGGTATTTCATTTTGCGGTGTAATAGGATAACCTGCGAAAAACTTGCATCCCGACCTTACTGCTGCCTCTGCAATGGCTTCGTTGCCTTTCATAAATTTTTTCATGTTCTTATCCCTTTCTCTATTTTTTTATTACGGTAATTGCCGCTTCCGGGCACATTAAATAACAAATTCCACAGCCTGTACATTTCTCCTGTACTGTTTGTTTTATATAATTATATCCAAGTATATTGGATTCTGTTGTCACTTCTAATATTTTCATTGGACATTTACTGACACATAGTTCACAGCCCTTACACTTGTCCTTGTCAATCGCAATCATATACATTTTATGATTCCTCCTAATTTTTAATTTTCTGAAAGAAAGGCAATCTCCCTGGGGAAGAAAGCCTATTCTTTTAAAAGTATTGCTACAATTTATTTTCACGCATAAATTGAGCATTTGTTCCGTTAATTTTCCAAAATTCTTCAGATGCCAACTCGCCTATTTCATCAGCATATTTTCGGATTTCCGGCAGCAAATCTTTTTCATTTATTGTTAAAAGTGTACCTTCTTTATATATAAGCTTTCCGTCTACTGCAACATGCGAAACCTCGCTGCCCCGTGCGCTGTAAACTAAGTTTGGAACCATATTTCTCATAGGTTTAGTAAATACAGGCTGCATGGTAGTTTGATTAAGATCAACAGCAATAAAGTCCGCTCGTTTTCCCTTTTCAAGAGAACCAATCATATTTCCAAGCCCAATAGCTTTCGCTCCTTCTATAGTAGCCATACGAAGCATCTTCCAAGCAGGCATGACTTCAGGATTCTTATATTTTATTTTGTTGAATAAAGCTCCCAACTTCATCTCATTAAAAATATTGTGGCAATTGTTACCCGGAGCCTGGTCACTGCCCAGAGCTACAAAGCCGCCTGCATCTTGAAATGCTTTGGACGGAGGTACAATTCCATCTATTATACCGATAGAACCGGGACAAAGTATCATTGAAGCTCCCTTTTCTGCAACTAATCTTGCTTCTTCGTCGGTTGCGTCGGTAAGATGAACAGAAATCAAAGTATCATCCAAAAATCCAATTCCATCAAGCCATGAAATGGGACGCTTTCCATAACGCTTTTCAACCTGATAGGTTTCTCTGTCTCCCTGCTGAAGATGCATATGTATTTTTGTATTTTTTTCCTTTGCTATACGTTGTATTTCCATGAGCATATCTTTACTGACAAAATCTGCTCCTTGAGGTCCAAAAAGTATTTTAATGCGCCCGTTACCTTTGTTATGCCACTTATTATATAAATCAAGATTTTCCTGCAAGGACTCATAACCCATCTTTTCATCAAATTCATAAAGCTCACCGGGATGATATGTTTTTCGTTTAGCTTCTCTTATTGTTGATGCAATATTTCCTCTTACACCTATGTCATAAATAAACTGACACACAAATTCCATATCCTTTTCAAAATCACCAAATGTAGTTGTACCTGATTTTATAGCCTCGGTAATTGCCAATCTGCTTCCGTATTCTCCGGCTTCCTTTTTTAATACATTACTGAAAGGACCATAGCCATACATCATCCAATTGTTCGTATCCTGTGCAACTCCGCGGAAAATACAATCACCGGTATGCATATGGGCATCAATGAATCCAGGAAGCACAACATGGTGTTTCAAATCCAACACAGATTCTGCCTCGTATTTGTTTTCTATGCCACGGTATGGTTCTATTGAAAATATTGCTCCATCTTTTACGATCATTGCTTGTTTTTCTCTATAACCCGTTCCGTCTCCTTCCATTGTATAAAAATGTTCTGACTTAACAATCAAATCAACCTTCAACATAGAATCCTCTCTTTCTTTTTTATCCCTCCATAAATTCAGGATCATTTTTTATCTGTTTTTTAGCTATTTTATTAAGTACAATCAATCCAAGCATATTAAATATAAAGGCAATACCAAATCCTAAGTAAATACTGCTGGTATAGCCGGTAACTATATAGCCAATAAAGGATGCGACGGCTACAGTAACACCATATGGAAGCTGTGTTCTAACATGCTCTACGTGGTCGCAGGCAGAAGCAGTTGATGCCAAAATCGTTGTGTCTGAAATAGGAGAACAGTTATCTCCGAATAAACCTCCGCTGACTACAGCTCCTACTGCAACTTCAATCGGCATTCCATATTGATATATAATTGGGAATGCAATCGGTAAAAGAAGTGCCCATGTACCCCATGAGCTTCCTGTAGCAAATCCTATAAAAGCTCCAAATGCAAATATTATCGCAGGTATCAATTGTGGCGGAAACCCGGTCTTAGTTACTATATCAGCGACATAATATTTTAATCCCAAGGCTCCGAGTATATTACCTAATGCCCAAGCTAAAATTAATATCATTGATACCTCCATCATATCAATAATACCTTTTACCCATTTGTCGATAGCACTTGGAAAAGAATATATTTTACTGATATGTGCCATTATTCCCACAGCTACTGCACCTGTGAACAAGCCGCATGTAACACCTAAAGTAATCTTTGCATGCAAAAACACCTGTGGAAAACCATTTGCTTTGATATCTCCTGTCCAAAAAATAACTGCAAATAAAGTTATAAATAGCGTTAGCAATGGAACAACAAAATTTTTAAGTGAAAGCTTGGCACCTTCAGGAATGATAAAGTCTTCCGGATTTTCTGCAATAATCGGTTTGTCATTTGGCCCAATTAATTCCCCGGTTCTGATAGCTCTTTGTTCTGCAACATACATAGGTCCGACATCCAACCCAGTTCTTACAACAACAAACACCGTTATTATGGAAAGAAGTCCGTAGAAATTCGCCGGAATATATTTTATGAAAATAGGCCAAGGATTTGGATCTAATGCCAATAAAGCCAGTTGTGTAGCAATTAATCCCGTAATATATGGTCCGTAGCTGCATATTGGTGAACAAGATGCAATTGTACAAGCAAGCGCGTCACATAAATAAGCAAGTTTAACTCTCGAAACCTTAAGAGCTTCAGTAATGGGTCTCATTATTACGCCCAGTGTAAAGTTCGGCTCAGTATAAATAAAGGCAAATGCAGCACAAAATGTAGCAGTTTGTGCACCTTTTCTTGTTTTAATGTGCTTTCGAACGGAATCTCCCAATGCTTTAGCTGCACCCGATGTCTTTATTAAATAAACAAAACCCCCGGCAATAGTTACTAAAAGCAATGTCCCTGCATTATATTCACTCCCTATCGCAGGAACAATATAATCTTGTATCATATTAGGCAAGGCTGCCAGAATATTTCCGCCGCTTAAAATGACTACACCGACGAAGCCTCCAACCATAAGTGATAACAACGTTTTCTTTGTCCATAGAGCTAAGATGACAACTAAAAGGGCAGGTATTAACGATAAAAAACCATAATTTACTTCCATTGTTTATTCCTCCTAATATAGTTTGTCATAGCATAATGCTATGCAATTTATAAAGTTTCACTTGCTGCTTTAGATTTTTATGTCGTAATAATAGTAACTGAATATGATTATGTTATAAAAAAGTTCTGTATTTTTTCGACCTAATGAAAAAATATATTATAACTGCACCTCCCTTTTACTTTTTATCACACAACGCCCTCCTTTCTATAAACAACGTATTGATAAATGTTTTTCCTTATAATGCGATTAATTAGCATCAACATATCCCATTCTTTTTGACAAGGCATTACTGCTTTCTACGAGGCATTCTTTCAATTCTTCCATTTTGTTTTGATTAAACCGCATCTCAGGCCCTACAATGCTTATACTTCCGAGTACTCTGCCTTTGCTACCCAAAACAGGTACCGATATTGCTGCAACACCTTCATCTACCTCTCCTAATGAAGTACAGTATCCTTGTTCTCTTATTATGCTCAAAGCCTTATATAAAGCATCCTCCTCATATGATTGCTGAAATAGTTTTTGCTGAACCGGCAGACACTTTTTCAGCTCTGATTTACTCAAATATGCACTGATAATTTTCCCTGTGGCGCCCATAAAAAGAGGAACTGTCTTACCTATTTGAGAAGCAATCTTAAGAACTTTTTGACTCTCTACCTTATCTACACATATAGCTCTGTAATTATCATATTTTGCTAAAATTACAGTTTCATCCGATAATTCAGAAAACCTTCTCAATATCTCAAAAGCTTCATTTTTCAAAATATCATTTTTCTCAGCAATGCTTGCCAAACGTATAATTTCATTACCGATTGTAAACTTTCCATCTACAGTCATTGATAAAAAATCATGGTCTCTTAAATTTAAGAGCAATCTAAAGGCTGTACTTTTGCTTAATCCTGTTTCTGAAATAATATCTTTTAAAGTTAATTCTTTCGAATCATTGTTATCAAAGCATTCCATTATTGCCAATGCTCTGCTTAATACACGAATGGTATAATCTTTTTCCAATATACATCCCTCCTATATTTCATTCTATGAAACCTTAATCTAACCTTGCTTCATTATTATAAAACTAATATCCTGATATGTCAAGCATTATAGTAAATTATTTAAAATAAAAAATATGCTTAGTTTCACCCTATGAAACTAAGCATATTTTTTATTTTAAAATCAATTTTACCGAATATAAAATCCTCCATCATTTTTAGTACGACAAAGCTAAATTGTTGGAGGATTTTATTTCTTTTGCTATTAAATTTCAAATTTATTTACTATTCCTTGGCAAATGCTAAAATGGGTTCTATAGTTGTTTTGTCGGTAAAATCCACTATATCTCCGTAGGTTTCCAGCATCATCCTATCCTCATCCGTGAGTTCTTCTTCCTTTTTGCTCTTTACCATTCTCTTCAGCATTGCCATCATTGATTTATGTACCAATCCCAATTTTTTGTAATCAATTCCGCCTCGCAAATGAAATATATTTATTCCTTCAAGCATTTCCTGATTGAAATTTTTATTTAGAATCGGAGTGAACTGGGACTTAATATTCGGATCTGCCAGTCCGACTGTAAAAACTATGAGCTTTTTATTTTTCAGCTTGTCATAATTTTTTGTAATTAAATCTATCCCATTAATGCCGCTCGCGTATAAACCGCCACCGTATATTATAATATCATAATCTGCAAGCAAATCGATATTAATTTTCGAGCCTTCAAAAATATCGCATTCTAAGGCTTCTGAAATCCATTCAGCATACTTTTTGGTGCTTCCATACTTAGTTTTAAATATTACTGCTGTTTTTTTCATAACCCTCTCCATATTATATGTAAGATTTTATACTATTGTAATATACAATATATTACTTAAAAACAATAAAATCAATATAATTTTCAAAATAAAAAAGAGCCGTAGAAAGATAAAAGGCTATTTATTCGTCCATATCTTCCGGCTCGGTTATTTTACTTATAGTTGTAATAGTAATAATTATTATGCTTTGTAACAGGCTGCTTGTTTATAATAGTACCTATAATATTTGCATTTACCCTTTTGAGACTTAATACCGATTTTTTGGCAATCTCTCTTTCTGTAAATGAATAGGCTATTGTTAAAATAACAGCATCTGAAAATGTGGATATCGTAATAGGATCACTGACTAAAGCAATAGGCGGTGTATCAATCAATATATAGTGGTAATTATTTTTCAATTCCTTAATAAGCTCTTTTATAGCCTTTGAATTAATTATTTCTGATGGGTTGGCAGGAACTATGCCTGTAGTAATAACATCAAGATTCGGGTACACATTATGAATATATTTTCTGTAGTCATCCTTTTTCATAAGTAAATCTGTCAATCCCATGTTATTTGATAAGCCAAAAACTTTATGTACATTGGGCTTACGAAGATCCAAATCAATTATTAATATTTTTTTCATAGAATCTATCATGACAGAAGCAAGATTACATATTGTAGTAGTTTTCCCTTCGCCTGCCAGTGAGCTTGTAATCATAATTGTTTTAATATTTTTATCAACGTTTGCATATTCAATATTAGCCGCAACCTTCCTATATGCTTCTGCATATGTTGATGTTATGTTCTCTTTTAATGCAAAGCCCTCCATCATTAGTTACCCCCATAAATATATTAATTTGTCAGTTTATTTATTATGTACTCAAATATATTGAATAATACCTTATGAAGCAGGAATTTTAATTACTGAAATGAGATATAAAAAGCCGCAAAATAGTTATATAACATTTTGCGGCTGAACAATCATAGCATGGAATTAAATACCCGGCTTTAGACTTCAAACTTTGCGTCCTGTTTTTTCAAACAGTTTGCCCATTTCAAATTATAGCATATTCATAATTGAGTTAAGAAATAATATTTATATAAAACAAAATGCTTTATATTAAAATATTATATCATCCTTCACTCTGATTTCAAGAAAAAAATATGAAAAAATGCTATTTATACAGGCTTTTAATTGACAAATATCTTGTTTTTTTGCTTATACAGCGACCAAAACAAAATAATAGTTTTAATTAATCATTATATATACTTATATAATATGATTTTTTTAATTCCTTTTCATTTTTGTAGGCTTCATTAAGTATACCGATTATTTCAGTATCTTCTTTTAATTTTATCAATTCATTTTTTAAAGCAGAAAGAACCTCTTCCACTTCCTTGTCACATTTCTGTTCCAATGCTGCAATATAATTTAAATTTTTTGTTACTATTTCCTTCTTACTTTTCGCATTTTGTTTTTCCTTAGGCAGGCTTGAGTATTCATTGTATATTGTTCGTTCAAGTTCACCGAGCTTAGTAACGTATTTTGCTTTCATTGCGTAAAGCTTACTTACACTATCACTTATCACCTTATCTGCAGCTTCTGAATTGTCAGTAGTCGAACCGGAACTGTTATTAACATCCCCGTCCGTTGCCTTTTTATCTTCTTCCTTCATAACGTTAAGAGGAAGCTTATATTTTTCAGATATTTCTTCAACGGTGATTTCACCCTTGAAAAGCTTTTTTTCATCCTCTGCAGTCAGATCTTTAATGGGAAGAGATGTATATTTATCAAGCTTTGTTTTAAGCTCCTCTCTTTTGGAATCAAGCTGTGATTGAAGCTCCTCTGACGAATATTGAGT
>DAIUCB010000100.1:0-9444 GCA_036846385.1 Bacillota bacterium
AAATATCATTAATGTTATTAACAATACAAAGCCTATAAAATGTACAAGGCTTTCTTTTTCAACAGGTATTGCTTTGCCGCGTATTCCTTCGATTATCAAAAATATTAATTTGCTGCCATCTAAAGCAGGTATCGGCAGAAGATTCATAAAGCCTAAATTTATACTTATAAATGCAGCCAGATTCAATACTGACAGCAGCCCGCTTTTAGCTGCTTCTCCAACCATGCTGATTACCATAACAGGTCCGCCGACCGCATCGCCGCTGAGCTTGCCTGTAACTAATTGTACAATACTGTCAAACATCAGCCTTATGTAATATACGGTTTTATACGGTGATGAAGCTACGGCAGTTATTAAGGATTTTTCTACTTGAGTATTGTATCTTACCGATATTTCTGTTTTAGGTGTAATTTCATAATCATGTATTTCTCCGTTTCTGTCAACGGTGATTTTTACGACAGAATCTTCACCTTTGTTGATTTCACTGATTATTTCTTCCCATGTATCTACCGATTTACCGTTAATTTTTATAACCTTATCTCCATCCTGTATGCCTGCTTTATATGCAGGAGAATTCATATCTGTCGGCGATATATTGGTTGTTGATTTTCCGTCAACTAAATTAGTAGTAATTCCCACCAGTTTTCTGTAATTATTTTTTATATTAAACTCTTTTTGCTTTCCGTCTCTTTCAATAACCACACTGTATGAATCCCTGTTATCATTGATAATTTGAAAATAAATATCTTCCCAAATATATGCTTTTTTATTGTTTACTGATATTATTTTATCGTTTGTTCTCATGCCTGCAGCATATTCATTTGAGCTTTCATCTATAAAATCAATTCTTGTACCGGGAACACCAAAGGAAAGCGCAATAGCGATAAACAGAACCAATGCTAAAACAAAATTCATAATCGGTCCGGCTGCTATTACAGAAAATCTCTGCAAAACTGTTTTGTTGCTGAAAGAGGTTTTTGATTTGACATCCTCTTCCTCCCCCTCCATTTTACAAAACCCACCTATAGGAATAGCTCTGATTGAATAGATAATTCCGTTTTTTTGTTTTTTATATAGAACCGGTCCCATACCGATGGCAAATTCTTCTACTTTAATACCTACAATTCTCGCAACCTTATAATGACCATATTCGTGAACCAAAACTATAACTGAAAATACAAGTAAAGCCGTAATAATAGTTAACAATATATTACCTCCAAATTAAATAAAATGATTTACAAAATAGTATACGGTAGGTGCAACAAATAGTACACTGTCGAACCTATCCAATATTCCTCCGTGCCCCGGTAAAAAGCTGCCGAAGTCCTTGATCCCAAATTCTCTTTTTATCTTTGATGCGGAAAGATCGCCAACCATTGAGAAAACAGAAGCACATATACTAAATATTATAATGTAAATAAGTTTATTTATGCTTAAATAATTAAAATATATTATGGTAATAACAGTACAGCCTATTATTCCACCGATAGCACCCTCAATAGTTTTATTGGGACTAACCTGAGGATACAGTTTCCTTTTACCGATAAGCTTACCGGTAAAATATGCAAAGGTATCTGATCCAAAAGCAATTATATAAACAAGCCATACGTAATTGGAGCCATTCATCAGCATCATATGATACATAAAAAAAACTACATATGAACCTATAAAAATTATCTCTGCCATCTTTTTCAGATTGACAATTTTATTAAATACAAATATCATAAAATTCATTGATATAAATGTAAATAAAATAAATTTGAAATAATAAAGATTGTCTGTAATTTTAGTAATGAACAAGGAAGCAGCAAATAAATAATTAATAATCCCGCCGTAATCAAAACCATTGTCGAAGAATAATCTAGAAATTTCATATATTGCTATACATGTAATGCCAAAATACACAAAATCATAAACGCTGCCTCCGAAATACGTCACTGCAGCAATGAATGCACCACCTACGACTCCTGTAATAATTCTTTGTCTCATAATGACACCTTCCTAATTTTTTCCGTATCTTCTCTTCCTTGTTTGAAAACTGTAAATTGCTTTTAATAACTCCTCCTTATTAAATTCCGGCCACATAATATCTGTAAAGTAAAATTCAGTATAAGCAAGCTGGTATAATAAAAAGTTGCTCAGCCTCATTTCTCCGCTTGTTCTAATGAGTAAATCCGGATCCGGCATATCATATGTATATAAATATTTCTTAAAGACCTCTTCATTTATTTCTTCTATGTTAATTTGCTTATTTTCATAATCCATTATTACCCTTTTTACGGCATTGGTTATTTCTGCTCTTGAACCGTAGCTTAGTGCGATATTTAGGGTAAGCTTATCATTATTTTTAGTTAATTCAATCGAACGCTCAACCTCTTTTCTTGTCTTTTCGGGTAAATCTTTCAAATTCCCCATTAACCTTATTTTAACATTATTCTGATGTAAATAGTTAAGCTCTTTTTTTACAAATTCTATCAGTAAATTCATTAAATAATCTACTTCCGGTTTTTCTCTTCCCCAATTCTCTGTTGAAAAGGCATACACAGACAAATATTTTATATTAAGCTCTGAACATGCTCTGACTAAATCAATTACCCTCATTGCTCCCTCTTTATGTCCCAGCTTTGCAGGCAGCATATTTTGTTTTGCCCATCTTCTGTTTCCATCCATAATAACTGCTATATGTTCAGGCATTTTTCCTTTTTTGACTTGCTCCTCTAAATCCATATATACGCCTCTCTGTTAATAATAAATACACTTAAACAGGCTTATGAAATCATCGTCACAAGCCTGTATTTCAGACTAATAATATGTTACAAACAATATAATACAGTTATTATTTCTATATTGTCTGATTACATACGGTTTGTTTAAGCTGTTAAATTTATTGTTAGTTCCGATAACTTTTTTAATGCAAATAATTTTTTCATCTTCTTCAAGTATTTTTAGAACATCTTTTAAAGGATAACCGATAAAATTATCCATTTATCCTAAACCTCTAATATTTCTTTTTCTTTTTCTTTATATAGGTCGTCAATTTGTTTTGTATATTTATCAGTTAGTTTTTGCATTTCTTCTTCTGCTTTTTTTAAATCGTCCTTTGTAATTTCACTTGATTTCTCTTGTTTTTTAAAAACTTCAATAGCATCTCTTCTGACATTTCTTATTGCAATCTTACCATTTTCAATTTCTTTTTTTACCAGCTTTAATAATTCTCTTCTTCTTTCCTCTGTTAATTGAGGGATTATGAGTCTAATTAATTTTCCGTCATTAGAAGGATTTATCCCCAAATCTGAAGCCAGAATTGCTTTTTCAATTTCCTTTATTAAGCCTGCATCCCAAGGCTGTATAATAATAGCTCTCGGTTCAGGTATTGATATATTTGCAACCTGTGCAATTGGTGTCATAGTGCCATAATAGCTTACTTGTATTTTATCAACAAGCTTTGGATTTGCTTTCCCTGCTCTTATTGATGATAAATCATCCTTAAGAAAGCTGATTGATTTTTTCATATGTTCCTCTGATTTTAAAATTAACTCCTTATACATTTTATACCTCCTCTATTATTGTACCAATATTTTCACCTTTAACTATTTTTTCGATATTTTCAGGATTTTCTATACCAAATACCAATATAGGAATTTTATTATCCATACATAATGAAGTTGCTGTAGAGTCCATAATTTTCAGACCCTTATTTAATACATCTATATATTTTAACTCATCAAATTTCTTAGAATTTGGATTTTTCTTTGGATCATCACTGTATACTCCGTCTACTCCGTTTTTAGCCAGAAGTATAATGTCCGCATTTATTTCAGCAGCTCGCAAAGCTGCAGTTGTATCAGTTGAAAAGAAAGGATTACCCGAGCCTCCGGAGAAGATTACCACTCTTCCTTTTTCTAAATGGCGTACTGCCTTTCTTCTGATATATGGTTCTGCTATTTGTCTCATTTCAATAGCGGTCTGTACTCTTGTTTCAACACCGATTTTTTCCAATGCATCTTGAAAAGCAAGTCCATTTATAATTGTACCCAGCATACCCATATAGTCAGAGGTTGTTCTGTCCATATCATGTGCACTTGCACCTCGCCAGAAATTTCCGCCGCCTACAACAAGGGCAACCTCTACTCCCATATCAGTAATGTTTTTAATCACATGTGAAATTTTCATTATGGTTTCTACGTTAATACCATGGTCTTTACCGCCGGCCAACGCCTCACCGCTTATTTTTAATAATATTCTATTGTACTTGCAGCCCATTGCATCCTCCTGAAAGCTCTTATTGTAACTAATGGAGAACCATGCAGTTCTCCATTATATTTATCTCATACTTTGAGTGAGAATTATAAACCCATTTGTTTTGCAACTTCATCGGCAAAATTTTCTGATTTTTTCTCTATTCCTTCACCAACTTCAAATCTTTGAACATCGGCTATTTTAATTTCCTTGCCGATTTTAGCAGCAATGTTGCTTATATATTTAGATACTGATATATCTCCGTCTTTCACGAATGCCTGTTCTAATAAACAAACCTCTTTAAGTTCTTTGTTTAGTCTTCCCTCAACCATTTTTTCCACTATATTTTGTGGTTTTCCTTCATTTAATGCCTGATGGATAAGTATTTCTCTTTCATGTGCAATATAATCCTGATCAACGTCTTCTCTGGAAATATATTTAGGGTTCATTGCGGCAACCTGCATAGCAAGATCTTTTCCAAGGTCCTCAAGTGCAGCCTTATCACCCTCTGATTCAAGAGAAACTAAAACAGATATTTTTCCGCCTCCGTGAATATAGGATACAACCGCTCCGTTAGCTGCTTCAACAAACTTAAATCTTCTTATGCTCATATTTTCGCCAATTTTTGCTATCTTTTCTGTTAATACTTCCTGAACATTTTTCCCTTCTCCGGGATATTGAGTAGCTTTTAAAGCTTCAACATCGGAAGGATTTGTGTCAAGTATAATTTGTGCTGTATCAGCAACGAATTTTTGAAATTCTTCATTTTTAGCTACAAAATCAGTTTCAGAGTTAACCTCTAATACAACACCTTTTTTTCCGCATTGGGATATTGTAGCAGTCGTAAGTCCTTCTGCTGCTATTCTTCCTGACTTTTTAGCTGCCTGTGACAGTCCTTTTTCTCTTAAAAAATCTATAGCCTTTGCCATATCTCCATCAGTTTCTTTTAAAGCTTTTTTGCAGTCCATCATACCTGCATTTGTTTTTTCTCTTAGTTCTTTAACCATTGAAGCTGTAATTTCCATTTTATTATCCTCCATATTTAAAAAAGCAAGGCGTAAGGAAAAAATTCCTAACCCCTTACTTTGATAATATTTATTTTATTTTATATTTTTTTTATTCTTCTATTAACTCTTCAACCTTTTCGATTTCTTCATCCGTAGGCTCTTCAACAACCTCTTCAGTCATCTGAACACCTTGTCTTCCCTCAAGAATAGCGTCAGCTATTGTTTGGGTTAAAAGCTTAACAGCTCTGATAGCATCATCGTTACCTGGTATAACATAATCAACCTCATCAGGGTCACAGTTAGTGTCAACGATAGCCACAACAGGAATACCGAGTATTTTTGCTTCTTGAACTGCAATTCTTTCTTTTCTTGGATCAACTACGAATAAAGCTCCGGGTATCTTTTCCATATTTTTAATTCCGCCCAGGAATTTTTCCAGCCTGTCAGCTTCATTTTTAAGCTTAATTACTTCCTTCTTAGGTAAAAGAGCAAAGGTTCCATCCTCTTCCATAGCCTTTAATTTGTTAAGCTTATCAATTCTTTTTCTGATAGTGCTGTAATTTGTGAGCATACCGCCAAGCCATCTCTGGCTGACAAAGTGCATTCCGCATCTTAAAGCCTCACTTTTAGTTGCTTCCTGCGCTTGTTTTTTTGTTCCGACGAACAACACTTCATCTCCGTTTGCTACAACCTCTTTAATAAAGGCATAAGCCTGATCTACTTTATCACTTGTTTTTTGCAAGTCTATTATGTAGATTCCGTTTCTTTCTGTAAAAATAAACTCTGCCATTTTAGGATTCCATCTTCTTGTCTGATGACCAAAGTGAACTCCTGCTTCAAGCAGCTTTTTCATGCTAATTATAGCCATAATTAGTTACCTCCTTTTGTTTTTACCTCCGGATTTTTCATCTCATGCAAAAGACCTTTCGGCACAACTCTTGCATAATCTAAATCTGTGCGTAATTAAGCTTAGTATAACATAGCATAAATTATTTGGCAATAAAAATTTGAATCTTTTATTTATTAATTTTAACTAATTTAAACTTTCTGCACATTTTTTATCTGAGCATACTGTTTTATTGTTTTTTATTACCATCATACCACCGCATTTTTCACATTTTTCTTTCGTAGGCTCATACCAAGATATAAATTTGCATTCGGGGTAATTGCTGCAGCCGAAAAATCTTCTTCCTGCTTTAGAAAATTTAACTGCAATTTTACTGCCGCATAAAGGGCAGTCAACATCTGTTGCTTTAATTATTTGTTTAGTATTTTTGCATTCGGGATAACCGGAGCAGGCGAGAAATTCTCCGTATCTTCCTTTTCTTTTCAGCATTTTAGCTCCGCATTTTTCACATACAATATCAGTTTCCTCAACGCTCTCCTTTTCCTTTAAGGGCTTGGTATTTTTACACTCAGGATAATTTGGGCAGGCAAGAAATTTACCGAATCTACCCTTTTTGATAACCATAAATTCACCGCAGATATCACATCTTACATCACTGACCTCATCCTTTATTTCTATTTTCTCCATTTCCTTTTCGGCAATATCCAGATACACCTTAAAGCTCGAATAAAAATCATTTATGACGCTGTGCCAGTCCTCTTTTCCCGATGCGATATCATCAAGGTTATTTTCCATTTGTGCCGTAAACTTTTCATTTACAATAGTTGAAAAATATTTTTCCAACATTTCGGTAACAAGGAAACCCATATCTGTAGGAAGCAAATAGCCCTTTTCCTTTACTACATATTCTCTGTTTGTAATTGTAGTAATAGTAGGAGCATATGTACTCGGTCTGCCTATTCCCATTACCTCCATTACCTTTATCAGCATGGCCTCTGTATATCTTGCAGGCGGCTGTGTAAAATGCTGCAAAGGCTCAATCTTATTGATATCAATCTGTTCATGTTCTTCTATTGCAGGCAATATTTTATCATCAGACCCATCAGAATATTGATAAATCTTTTTATATCCGTCGAATTTTAATATACTTCCACTCGTTTTAAAAATATTATTATTGCTGTTAAATGTTATTGTTGTAATATTAAATTCTGCATCTGACATTTGACATGCTACGAATCTCTTCCATATTAAATTATACAGCTTATATTGATCCGCAGTCAGACTGTCCTTTATTAAATCAGGCTCCCTCATAACCGAGGTTGGTCTTATGGCTTCATGAGCATCCTGTATTGATATATCATTTTTTTTAGATTTAGCAAATGTTCTAAAGCTGTAATATTTATCACCGTAGCTCGATAATATATAATCCCTTACGCTGTTTGTCGCTTCATCAGACAACCTGAAAGAATCGGTTCTTATATAAGTTACAAGACCGACGCTTCCCTCCCCCTTAATATTGATACCTTCATAAAGCTGCTGTGCAACCATCATTGTTTTCTTGGCAGTAAAATTTAATTTTTTGTTTGCCTCCTGTTGAAGACTGCTTGTAGTAAAGGGAGGATATGGCTTAGTGTTCTTTTTTAAATTTTCTATTTTATATACAGGTAATTTTTCCTTATCAATACTGTCAATTATGGCATTGACTTCGTCCTCCGTATTTAACTTAATCTTTTTAATTTTTCCGTTATCAAGTACTCCGTAATATTTCGCTGTCAGCTTTTTACGTGATTTATTCAATATTAAATCTAAAGTCCAATATTCCTCAGATTTAAAATCGTTTATTTCCCGTTCCCTGTCTATTATAAGCTTCAATGCAACTGATTGAACTCTGCCTGCACTTAAGCCCTTCTCGATTTTCTTCCACAATAAAGGACTGATATTATATCCTACCAGTCTGTCGAGAACTCTCCTCGCCTGTTGTGCATTAACTAAATCAAGATTGATTTTTCTTGGATTTTTACTGGCCTTAGTAATAGCTTCCTTAGTTATTTCGTTAAATTCTATTCTGATAGTTTCATTAGAATCTAAATTAAGTATTTTAGCTAAATGCCATGAAATAGCCTCACCCTCTCTGTCAGGGTCGGTTGCAAGATAAATATTATCAGCCTTTTTTGCTTCCTTTTTTAATTCCTTTATTAAATCTCCCTTACCTCTTATTGTGATATAATTGGGTTCGAAGTTATTTTCTATGTCAATTCCAAGCTTACTCTTAGGCAAATCTCTCACATGACCTACAGAAGCCTTGACAGTATAATTTTTCCCCAGAAATTTACCTATTGTCTTAGCCTTAGCAGGTGATTCTACTATTACCAAATTATTTTTCATCATTTCCTCCAATACCTGGTATACTTTTATACAATAATATATAATAAAAGTCTTAATACTCCGTATACATTATAATACATTTTTTTAATTGTCAATAAAAAAGTTATCATAATACAAAAACCGGCTATTATAATTTGTTTAGCAATAGTCGGTCATCTGAATTTATTATATCAATTTTCATGTTTTCCGAATCACTTTTAATA
This sequence comes from Bacillota bacterium, assembly GCA_036846385.1. GTDB lineage: Bacteria > Bacillota > Clostridia > Tissierellales > Sedimentibacteraceae > Sedimentibacter. The sequence goes on from DAIUCB010000100.1 coordinate 8,682, forward strand.
GCTGTAAACTATTTCCCCTAGAGCTTTATTTCCATTATTCTGCTTCTGGTTGACATTCCTGCCTTTTCATAAAATTCTATAGCAGTATGGTTGAAGCTCCATACCATCAGCTCAACTGCTTCAGCTCCCTCTTTAATTGCCCGCTCCTTCATATCATTAAAAAGCTTATATCCGATTCCTTGATTTCTGTATTTTTCATCAACACAAATATCCTCAATCCATCCTCGTTTTCTGCTAACCATTCCTTCCTTGTTTTCTATGGACTGAACAGTCATACAGCAGGTACCCTTTATTCCGTCTTCATCATATACTGTAACAAAAGTTAATGGGTCCCTCAACAGCTTATTAAATAATTCTTCTGTGAATATATTGTCTTCTCTGTATATGTCCGGTCGATTTATAACATGTATGCTATGTATTTGGTCTATTAACTGACGGATTTTATTGTAATCCCTTTCATTTGCAAGTCGTATCATATTTTCACCTCAACAGGGAATAAAATTTATTTCCGGGCATTTGTTTTACTGCACCCTTCATTTCCAAAACTGTCAGAGTACTTAAAATTTCGCTTATGTCCATATCTATATTTTCCGCTGCCTCATATATTGTTTTTTCGCCGTTTTTAAGCAAGCTTATAAGCTTTAACTCTTTATCAGTGAAGCTGCTGACAGTTTTTTTATTATTGGTATTAACCATACACCTTAGTTCCAAAATTTCTTCTATAATATCATTTCTTATGCATCTTCCATACTGGATATTTGAA
>DAIUCB010000101.1:0-9362 GCA_036846385.1 Bacillota bacterium
TTTTAAGGAAATGGTTAAGGAAGAGGTAAAGGAGCTTACTGCAAAGGAAGAAGAAAATGATAAAATTACAGGTCTGGAGCTTGGGGCTGATGATTATATTACAAAGCCCTTCAGCACAAAGGAAGTAATAGCCAGAGTCAAGGCAAATATCAGAAGAGTCCGATTATCTAAGGTAGAAGAAGAAATGAAATCAAAAATCGTGGCAGTTGGAAATTTGACTATCGATATGAACACATATGAGGTAAGCAAGGACGGTAAGATTATTGATCTAACAAACAGAGAATTCGATTTATTGAAATATTTATTTCAGAATTGCGACAGAGTATTTAACAGAGAGCATTTGTTAAAGGAAGTTTGGGGCTACGAATTTGGTGATTTGAGAACAGTAGATGTAACCGTAAGACGCTTGAGAGAAAAAATAGAAACAGAAGAGGATAAATATATAATTACTAAAAGAGGTATGGGTTATTACTTTAAGAGCAGATAAAAATCAGGTGACTTTTCAAGTACCATAATAAAATAACGGGAGCAAATATGTTTAATAGCATTAGATGGAGATTTATTTTAATATATTTTTTGCTGGTGTTTCTTGCAATGTCAATTGTAGGGTTATTTATAATGACGCAGCTGGAGCAAATACAGCTTAATATGAGTTCGAAGAATATGGAAACTCGTATATCCTCTATACTGGCTTCATCAACCGCCATGCAAAAAGAAGATTGGAGTCAGAATATCGAAGAAATACAAAACAGCTTTAAGAATGGTATTCAGATAGGATACAATGAAAATGTATATATAATATTAAATGATGAGAAGAAAACCGTAATAGCCTCAAGCGTTGAAGAAACAACAGGCAAAAGTGCATATAACTTAAATACTATAAATAATTATATATTAACTAAATCAGTTGATGGAAATATTGCCGAAATAGTACCGCCGGATCAATATGATGTGTCAAAGTTTAAGCATATGTCATATCCTGTTAATTATGACGGTAAAATAAAAGGATATATATATCTTACTAACAATATAGACTATATTTATGATACAGTTGACCAATCTAAAAAAATAATGACGCAGGCAACAATGATAGCATTGTCAATAACAGTAATACTTGGACTGATACTATCTAAAAGTATAACAGGACCGATTAAGGATTTAACTGTAAAGGCAAAGCAAATGTCACTTGGTGATTTTGATCAAAAGGTTGATGTCAAGTCAGACGATGAAATCGGTCAGCTGGGAAAAATGTTTAATTTCTTGATTGACCAGCTTAAAATCAGTATGTCAAAGCTGCACCAGGAAAAAAGCAAAATGGAAACAACCTTTAAATATATGGCAGACGGAGTTTTGACTGTAGATAAAAGAGGCAGCATTATACATGCAAACCCCGTTGCCAGACATATAATTTCCTTGGAAAATGACGATGATAATTATGAAAAGGTAATGACAGGTATTAAAGAAAGCCTATCATTATATGAAATAGAAATTAAAAACTATCATGGTACTGATATATTGGAAAGAAACGGGGAAACCTATAAAATTGATTATGCACCCTTTATGGATGATCAAAATGAAATAGGTGGCGTAATTCTTGTGTTTAAAAATGTTACTGAGCAATATAAAATTGAGAGAATGCAGAAGGAATTTGTGGCAAATGTATCCCATGAATTAAAAACTCCGATAACAACGATTAAGAGCTATACAGAAACACTCCTTGACGGAGCATTATCAGAGCCGCCGATTGCAGAGGAATTTCTTAAGGTCATCAATAGCGAAAGCGACAGAATGTCCAGACTTGTAAGTGATTTATTACGTCTGTCAAGAATGGATTATGAACAAACAAAGTGGACCAGAGAAAAGTTGAATATAAATGAAATGATAAATTATATTTGCGGAAAGCTACTGATTCATGCTAAAAACAAAAATATTAAAATGAATATCGGTGATATCTCCAAGGATATGAATATATTGTTTGACAGAGACGGCTTTGAACAAATAATTCTAAATATAGCGGGGAATGCAATAAAGTATACTCAAAAACATGGCAGCATATGGATTAATGCAAAAAAAGAAGATAAAAATATCATTATAAGCATAAAAGATGACGGAATAGGAATACCTAAAGAGGATCAGTCAAGAATATTTGACAGATTCTACAGAGTTGATAAAGCAAGAACGAGACAAATGGGAGGTACAGGGCTGGGACTGTCAATAGCAAAGCAAATAGCCGAGGCACATAACAGCAGAATCACAGTTAACAGTGAAGTACATAAAGGGACGGAGATTTGTGTAATTATACCCGAATATGAAACAGAATAAAGAGGATTACTCATGATACATCATAAAATTAAAAACGTAATATTACTTATAATGGTTTTGGTATGTTTATATTTAAGCAGTCAGGTTTGGCTACAGCTTCCTGATTTTTTGATGTATGATTTAGAAAAGGATGATACACCAACAGATGAGGAAAAACCTAATATAGATATATGGAACGTAGTAAAGCCTCTTAAAAATATTATAAAATACAAAGACAATTATACGGTGCTGTATTCGGACAATGAATATGCCCTGTGGATAAAAACAATTAATATAATTGCTGAAGGATTAAGAAGCTTTATGATTAGTGATAATATTAATAATACGACATCGGTAGTATTTCCGTCACAATATTTGAAGTTTGATTTTCCTGCAAATATCCCCATAGATATATTTTTAAAACAATTTGGAATAGAAAATAAGGATTTAAAGGATAGGATAAAATATATTAAAAATGTAATTATAGATTTAGATAAAAAAAATATCATTTATATCTATAACGGTACAGACACCTTTAAGCTTGAAAATGATAAAATCAATACAGACAGTATAGCTAAAGCAATTGATAATATAGATTTAAGTAAATATACCAAATATGCAGCAGATGAAAAAATCGGTGATGAAAAAATTAATATTCCTGTTCCTTTAGAACAACTGGCACTGAATCCTGTATTTGTAGAATCAGAGCTTGATATATTCAATACCGATGAAATGAACAAAATAGCTAAAAAATATTTTAAAAATAATTATGAATATGTGAGAAAGGTAGTAGAAGTAAGCGGTAACAGAATTTATATGTACAGAACAGAAAAGGTTCTTAAAATAAAAGCAGAGGGTCAGCTTGATTTTTATGATTCAAGCTTGGAACATAAAAGCAAAGGAGATGTATATGAAAATCTAATGACAGCTCTTGTTTTTACAGAGAACTTTCTTGGCTTTCCAAAGGATGGATATTTGAGCAAGGTTGAAAGGATTCAATTTGAAGGAAATTACGGATACCGCTTTATATTTTCATATAAGCTGTATGACAGACCAATATTATTCAGTAAAGTAAGAGAAAACACCGCATTGCAAATAGATGTGGTAGGAGACAGAGTAGTGTCATATAAAAGATTTATCAGAAACATAGATGAAAACCAAAAAGAAAAAATGCAGAACATTCAGGTGCTTCCTGCAATCGAAGTGCTGAACAAAAGTATGCAATCTGGCAATGAAACCGGAGGCAGTACAGAGCTTAAGCCATTTAAAAAGGATATGATAAAGGATATCAGCAATATTTATCTCGGATATTTTGATTTATCAAGAATCTCAAAGGAACAGCTACTAAGATTAGTTTGGGTTTTTGAAGTAGGGGAAACTAGCTATATATTTAATGCAATTTCCGGTGCATTAATTGAAGTGTGGTGATAATATGGATTGGAATAAGTCAAATTCTATTTTAATAATTGCATTTATAGTGTTGAATATTTTCCTGCTGCTGGCAACCTTCAGCAATGTATTCAGCGATAATTCCAATACAGTTATTATCGGAGATTTCAAAGAAAATGTCGAAAGTATATTAAAAAACAAAAATATAAATATAAAATGTGAAATTCCTAAGGATATTTATTTGTTACCTGTCTTAGAAACAGAATACGATATGATAGAAATAAACAATGAATTTCTGCAAAATTACTTAGGCAAAGGTATTGAAGCGCAGGAGGATGTATTTATATATAGCAATGATAAAAATCAGATTCTTGAAATAGTCAACAATAAAAAAATTGTATATACAATAAGAAACAAGGTAAGTGGTGAAATCAAGGATGAAGAATATATAAATAAGCTTATCAATTCCTTTATAATAGATAAAAATCTAAATAATGACGGGTTTTATGAGTCAAACAGATTTATATCAAATGATGGAGGCTGTATTCGATATACAGAAAAATACAATGAATATTTTATGGATAATTCATATATGTGTTTTTATGTTGATAAAGACGGAATATATAAATTTGAAATGCAAAGAGTTAATTCAGTAATGGAAATAAAGGATAAGATTAAAACAATACCGGCAATAGAAGCCTTACCAAGAATAATAACATATGATAATATTAAAAATAAGGATATAACAGACATTAAAATGACATATTACTGTACGGAGGATGAGAATTGGAGCTACATTGAAAGAACTAATTCAGATCCAACATGGAAAGTGATTTTCAATGACGGAACAGAGCTGCATTTACCAAGCCAAGATTAAAAACTAAATCAACAATATATCTTAAGAATTAATTAATTGAAAAACCATTATAAATGGTATACAATTGTCTTGCGTTTCACGGACTCTTTTTCCGTGAAATGCTAGAAATTGTTAATATCGATTCGTACAGTTGTCTTCGTTTCATGTTTTTTATGAAATGAAAGAAACTGTCGAAGAGATGAATAAAATATAAAATCTGATTATTACTGAGAGGATATAAATATGTCAAAGTTTGTTATAGAAGGCGGAGCAAAGCTAAAAGGAAAGGTTAATATCGGTGGCTTTAAAAATGCCGCAGTCGCAATAATTCCGGCTGCGATATTGTGTCCGGACAAATGTATTATACAAAATGTTCCAATGATAAATGATGTAAATGTTTTAAAGGAAATATTAATTGAAATCGGAGCTGACGTTGATTTTCAAGAGGATATGTCAATGTCAATAGATTCTGCTCATATAATGGATTGTCATTTGAAAAACGGTTTATCGAAAAAAATCAGAGCATCATATTATTTATTAGGAGCAGGATTAGGCAGATTTAAAAAAGCATCCACATTACTTCCCGGAGGTTGTGATATCGGGGACAGACCTATAGATCAGCATATAAAGGGCTTTGAAGCATTAGGAGCAACAGTTGAAATAACACCTGATGGAAGAGTTAATGTACAAGCAGAAAGACTGGTCGGAACCAGAATATATCTTGACGTAGTAAGTGTAGGTGCAACAATAAATATAATGCTTGCGGCAGTTTATGCCGAGGGAAAAACAATAATAGAAAACGCCGCAAAGGAACCCCATATAGTAGATACTGCAAACTTCCTCAATTCAATGGGAGCAGATATAAAAGGTGCAGGAACAGATGTAATCAGAATAAACGGAGTAGATAAGCTATCAGGCTGTACGTATAAGGTTATACCCGATCAAATAGAAGCAGGGACATATATGATAGCTGCGGCAGCTACAAAGGGAGATATAATCATTGATGACATTATTCCCAAGCATCTTGAGCCTATAACCGCAAAGCTTAAGGAGATGGGCATGGGTATAGAAGAGTACGGGGATTCAATAAGAGTATTCTATGAAAAAGAGCTAACACCCGTAAATATTCAAACACTGCCGTACCCGGGCTTTCCCACGGATCTTCAGCAGCCTATGACAGTTTTGCTTTCTACATTAAACGGAGAAAGTATAGTCGTAGAAGGTGTTTCGGAGGACAGATTCAAATATGTAAATGAAATAAAAAAGATGGGTGCAAATATAGAATTCACTAAAAAATATGCAAAAATACAAGGAGTAAAAAACCTCAACGGAACCATAGTTCAGGCAACTGACTTAAGAGCAGGCGCAGCACTTATTATAGCCGGATTAATAGCTGAAGGACTGACGGAAATCATTGACATATACCATATTGACAGAGGCTATGAGCATATAGAAAATAAATTTATGAATTTAGGTGCCAAAATAAGAAGAGTAAAAGCAGAAGAGTAGTAAATAAAAAATCCCGCAGACTACTAAGTAAAAAATCAGTATTAGAAATAAAAAAAGCTTTTTTCTAAATGCTAGCCGGAGGTGCGTGTTAATTGTACTGTATAATCAGCATAAATATTTTTGGAATTATTGCACTCTGTTTTACGATAGATATGGCTTTGCGCAATCGGGTAATCAATGATTATAAAACCAAAATATATATTTTATCAGCAGTTGTTACAATAATATTAATGATCCTGGAAATACTAACCCACGTTATTCACGGCTCAAATGTTATTATTGTAACATTAAATAAAATATTTAATGCTGCAGGATTTTCTTTGTCACCGGTAGTACCATATATTCTGATATTATTCAGTAAAAGCAATTCATACTTTCATAGCAGGCTGCTTTTAATTCCCTTGTTATTCAATGCTTTGATGTGCATATTAAGCATTAGAACCGGCTGGGTTTTCTCAGTTGATAATCACAATCAATATATGAGAGGCAGCTATTTTTTGATTCCGACAATAACAAGCATGTTTTATTACATAGTAGTAATAATGTCTATAAGAAATCATGATTTAAAATATGATAAGGATGATGCAAAATATCTGACATTTGTCTTTATAATGCCTATTGTAGCTACAGTCATACAAATATTATTTAATGATATACTTGTAATTTGGGGATGTGTGTCACTATCCTTGATGCTGTACTATATTTTCCTCAGGGAGCTTCAATTTAAGTATGATACTATTAGCGAAATCAAAAACAGAGCAGCATTTGAAAAGGAATTAGAACAATATGTAAAGAATGGTATTAATGCAGCAATTATTGTTTTTGATTTAAATAATTTTAAAAAAATAAATGATTTTTACGGACACAAAGCAGGGGATAATGCAATATACGTTGCTTCAGGAATTTTAAAGGAGAGCTTTGCCGGAATAGGTGAACCATATAGAATCGGCGGAGATGAGTTTTGTGTTATTTGCAAAAATGCAACAAAACAGATTGTAGAAAATGCATTGTTGAAATTAGAACAATTAACCTATAAAAGAAATCTAAATCAAAATATTAAAATAATATTCGCCTACGGATTTGATTTTTACATAAAAAATGAAAGTAAAAGTATGCATGAAACGATTACCGGAGCAGATAAAGCCATGTATAAACATAAAGCAAAGCTCAAGGGCTTATACGGCAGACGATATGATGATTAGCAGTTCAGAAGTAGAAGCGGATAAGTGTTAATAATATCAAGCTGTTTTAAGATGTAAAAAATTGGTTCGGGTAATAAAAAAATCTGATTGTTTTGGAACTTTTTTTCCAAAAAAATCGTCATAATGAGTAATAAAGGAGGTATTAAGTATGAATAAAAGATTTATTTTTTTTATCTCATGTTTACTCGTTGTAATGATGGTTGCTACCGGCTGCACTACATATGCAAATAATTATATGTGTGGTATAAAACCCGGAATCATGGATAGAGTACCTGAGCCTATGGATAATAATATAAATACGGCGATATTGAATTTTTCTTGGAACTTATTTAGTGAAAGTATTAAAAACCCGGGAAATATTATGATTTCACCTGCATCAGCTTATTTTGCATTGGGTATGACTATAAATGGAGCAAACGGGGAAACAAAAGCTGCAATGATGGAAGCCTTGTCTGCAAAGGAGATTTCAGAGGAGGACTTAAATATCGGATTAATGGATTGGATGAATAATTTAATGTCTTCAAAGAGGATAGCAAAATTATCTGTCGCAAATTCAATATGGCTAAGAAATGAATTCAAGGCAGATAATGCTTTTCTTCAAAAAAATGCAGATTATTTCAGAGCATCTGTCCAAGGCTTGGATTTTCGCAGCAAAACCGCTAAAGATACTATTAATCAATGGGTAAAAAATGCCACAAACGGGACCATCGATAAAATAGTAGAAAATATACAGGAAGATACAATAATGTACCTAATCAATGCAATATATTTTAAAGGTGACTGGAAAGAACAGTTCTCTGCAAACAGCACACGTCCTATGATGTTTAATATGCCGGAGGGTGCTGTCAAAACAGATTTTATGTCCCGAACAGGAAGTATAAAATATATTAAAGGAAATGATGCAGAGTGTGTTATTCTTCCTTATTTAGATGAGCAATTTGCTTTTATCGGGCTGCTGCCTAAGGAAGGTCAAACTCCGAGGGATTTAGCCGAAAAGCTTAAGGCTCAGGATTTAAAAGATATAATGGACAGCAGTGAGGAAACAACTATAACGCTGTATTTACCTAAATTTAAAAGCAGCTATGCAGATAGCCTGAAGGATGAGCTGAGTAAATTAGGTATGGAAATCGCATTTGATCCAAACCGCTCCGATTTCTCCCTGATGGAAAAAAACCGTGATAGCTATATATACATAAATGATGTTATGCAAAAAACCTATATAAAGGTTGATGAAAAGGGAACCGAAGCTGCAGCGGTTACAGCGGTTGAGGCAAAACCAAGTGCAATTATGGAGAATGTAAAGGTTGCATTTGACAGACCTTTTATTTATTGTATAATGGATGTAACAACGGGAATACCTATCTTTATAGGAATTATGGAAAATCCCTCTGCAGAAAAATAAGAAGGGTTGGTCTAAAAGGATTATTGTACCAAGAAATTTATGTTAAAAATTAAATGCAGTGTCAAAAATGACACTGCATTATATTTGCAATATTGTCTTATCACTTATCACTAATCCTCGCGTTTGTCACCGAAAAAGAAAAGTGCAACTGTTCCGGGACCTGTATGTGAGCCGATTACCGTTCCTACACTGTTAATTACCACAGAACCGTTCAATTTAGGAAATTTTTCCTCAACTAAATCGGCAACCTTTCGTGCATCCTCATAGCATGCTGAATTAGATATAAAGCATTTGCCTGAATAATTGATTCCATCCTGTGCATGAACTTCCATCATATGTACAATTTCTTCAATGACATGCTTTTTACCGCGTATTTTCACCCGTGGAATAAGCTTTCCTTCATGATTCATATTCATCAGCGGACATATATTCAAAAGAGTACCTGCAATTGCAGATACAGCAGATATACGACCGCCTCTCTTATAGTGAGATAAATCTGTGGAAAAAAACCAATGATGCATATTAAGCTTGTTTTCCTCAAGCCAATCATATAAATCCTCCATACCTACGCCGTTATCACGCATGTCAGCAGCAGTATCGGTGAGTAAGCCATAGCCGGAGGATGCTCCCAATGAATCTACAAGTAAAATTTTCCTTTCCGGGTATTCAGCCGACAGCTTTTCCCTGGCAATACAAGCAGAAT
>DAIUCB010000102.1:0-9337 GCA_036846385.1 Bacillota bacterium
TATGTCTCTAGTGCACTCCAACAAGAAGTACAGCAAGATACATTCCCAGTGTCCCACGTAAATAATATATTTATTTTGATTATCATTCTGATGTCTGGAGCGAACCCCAAAAAGTGGTACAGTAAGGTACGTCCCCACTGTCCAAACTTTTTTTACTTTATTTTTTGTAACAAATCTAAAGCTATCAAATATTATATATTGATTCGATTAAACTAAACAGGTTTAAAATATAATTGTGGATGTGATTAAATGAAAGTATTAAAATTTAAATCCTTTGATGACGTCGTTGAGCAATCCTCATTTATAAGCAACGACATGATTAAACAGCCTACTTTAGGAGCTCCGAAGGAATCTGACAATTCTCAATATTTGCAGGATTACTTAAAATCTATGATAGCAAGATTTGTTAAAATTGATTTTTTATTAGGCAATGATGTTATAATCAGTAAGGAAGGTATATTGAAGGAGGTAGGAACTGATTACATAGTATTAGAAATGATTCAATCTAACGACCTGCTGGTTTGCGACATTTATTCAATTAAGTTTGTACAGATAATATGAATGGGACATTTACAAATGTCCCATTTTTCTTTATTTTCTTTCCAGATATTCGTCGTAGGTCATTGCTCTGTCTATCATGCCATCTTCGGTAAGCTCTATGATTCTGTTTGCTATTGTCTGTATAAGCTGATGATCATGGGATGAGAACAGTACAATTTCTTTAAAATCCATCAATCCGTTATTCAGTGCTGTTATTGATTCAAGGTCTAAATGGTTTGTCGGTTGATCCAGAAGCAATACATTTGATCCTGAAAGCATCATTCTGGAAAGCATACATCTTACTCTTTCTCCTCCCGACAATACACTTGCAGGCTTTAATGCATCGTCTCCCGAAAACAGCATTCTTCCTAAAAAGCCTCTCAAAAAGCTTTCCGACTGATCCTCTGAAAATTGTCTCATCCAATTTACAAGGTCTAAATCACAGTTGTCAAAGAATGCAGAGTTATCCTTTGGAAAATATGACTGGGTTGTAGTTTGCCCCCATTTAATTGTTCCTGTATCGGGTTCAAGCTCTCCAATCAATATTTTAAACAATATTGTCTGTGCATTTTCATTTTCACCGATGAATGCTATTTTATCATCCTTGTTAACTCTGAAGGAGATATTTTTCAATATGGTTACTCCGTCAATTGTTTTTGATAGGTTCTCAACTGTAAGAATTTCATTGCCTACCTCTCTGTCAGGAACAAATTTAACAAATGGATATCTTCTTGAGGATGATGGCATCTCTTCAACCGATAATTTATCTAACAGCTTTCTCCTGGATGTTGCTTGCTTGGATTTTGATTTGTTGGCAGAGAATCTTTGGATAAAATTTTGTAAATCCTTTATTTTATCTTCTCTTTTTCTGTTTTGATCTCTCATAAGCTGCTGCATAAGCTGACTTGATTCATACCAGAAATCATAGTTTCCGACATACATCTTTATTTTTTTATAATCGATATCAACTATATGTGTACATACTGTATTCAAAAAATGTCTGTCATGGGATACTACTATAACAGTTCCCTCAAAATCCAACAAAAAATCCTCCAGCCATCTCACTGATTCTATATCCAGATTGTTTGTAGGCTCATCCAATAATATTATACCCGGTCTTCCGAATAATGCTTGTGCAAGCATTACCTTAACCTTATCTCCGCCGTTTAAATCTCTCATATTTGAATAGTGGATTTCTGAACCTATTCCAAGCCCCTGCAGGATTTGCGCAACCTCTGTTTCCGCATCCCATCCGTTCATTTCCGCAAATTCACCTTCAAGCTCTGAGGCTTTAACACCGTCCTCGTCTGTGAAATTTTCCTTTGCATATAATGCATCTTTTTCCTGCATTATTTCATATAATCTTTTGTTTCCCATTATTACGGTTTGCATTACCGTAAAATCATCAAATTTAAAATGATCCTGTTTTAGAACAGACATTCTCAATTTTGCGGGAATTGATATTTCTCCTGAGGTATAATCGATTTCTCCCGATAATATTTTCAGAAATGTTGATTTACCTGCTCCGTTTGCTCCAATTACACCATAGCAGTTTCCGGGAACAAACTTAAGATTCACATCATCAAATAGCTTGCTTCCTCCAAATTGAAGACTTAAATTAGTTACTGTTATCATTTTTACATCCTTTATTATTTTTTATATTATTATTGATTATTAGTGGTTCGTTATTCATTATTTATCATTCAAACTCTTCTCACTACAAAAAGGGTTCAGCATGTTTCTCATACAAAACCCTAATATTTTTTTAAATTTTCAAATCTGTTTATTTAAGATTCTTATTTAAAAAATCAGGAATTTTAAAATCAAATGGATTTTCCTTTGCTTTTTCCTTACCTTTTTCTTCTTTTCCGGAATTTTTCATTATATCAGACTTATTTGTATCGTCTGCTTTACTTTCTCCAAAGCCGGTTGCTATAACCGTAATTTTCACTGCATCTCCGATTGATTCGTCAATATTCGCACCGAATATAATATTTGCCTCAGGATCGGCTGCTTCCTCTATAAGTCTTGCAGCTTCATTAACCTCATGAATTCCCATATTGATTCCGCCTGTAATATTTAACAGTACGCCTCTTGCTCCGTTAATTGAGGTCTCCAACAACGGACTTTGAATAGCTTGCTTAACGGCATTGAGAGATCTGTTTTCTCCTGTCGCTTGTCCTATACCCATATGTGCTAAGCCTTGTCCTGACATTATAGTTTCAACATCCGCAAAATCCAGATTCATTATAGCAGGAATTGCAATTAAATCGGAAATACCCTGTATACCTTGTCTCAAAACATCGTCTGCCAATGCAAATGCTTCAAGCATAGTAGTCTTTTTGTCGGAAATCTCCAAAAGCTTATCGTTTGGTATAACGACTAACGTATCAATACTTTCCTTTAATTTTTTCAATCCTAATTCAGCATTTTTCATTCTGTTTCTGCCTTCAAACATAAAGGGCTTAGTTACTACCGCAACGGTTAGTATTCCTTGTGCTTTAGCTATACCGGCAATATATGGAGCCGCACCTGTTCCTGTTCCGCCCCCCATTCCTGCCGTTATAAAAACCATATCGGCACCTGCTACCAGGTCTGCTATATCTGTTTTGTTTTCCTCTGCTGCTTTTTCACCTATTTCAGGTTTTGAACCTGCACCTAAACCATTTGTCAGTTTTTCGCCTATCTGGAATTTGATTTCGGCCTTTGATGTATATAATGCTTGTTTATCGGTATTGACACTGATAAAGGTTACACCTCTTACACCTGCATCTATCATACGGTTTACTGCATTGTTTCCGCCGCCGCCGACACCTATTACCTTTATATTCGCAAGCCTTTCTGATGGTTCTTCAAATTGAAACATATATTGACCTCCTACGAAGAGAAATTTTTCATATTATACGAAATATTATAACATATACTTTTAACTTTTCATACATTTTTTTATTAAGAATTGCTTATTTATTATATTTTTGTACTATAACGTCCGTAATAATATTAATTTTTTTATAAATATTATTACCAAAGGCAAATACAGCTGCAAGATAAATCGGTAATCCCAGCTGCTCTCCGATATATCCCAATAATAAAGCAAAAGCAAAATCGGAAATTAACAGTAATCCGCTTTCTAATATATTTATTTCTTTTTTAAATTTAGCACATATCATATTTATTATTGTATTAATCATAGCAAGTATTATCAGAGAAATATATACTGCATATTCAGGACTATATCCGATATTTAAGTTTAAACCTGCCAATACGCCAATTGTCAATCCGGCTATTACATAAAGCAAAAAAATCATCCCCTTTATTCTGTTATTCTGTTATTCTATAGTTTCTGCATAATTTATTTCGTACGAATCTCCGTAAAATCTGGGAATTTGTAAATTATAGCTTTTAATAATTGCTACCTCCATTCCCCACTGATTTTTTAATTCATAGCCATATGTTCCTTCGTCATATACCGCTTTATACAATGATTCCTGATCTCCTATTGCACTTATTATAAAGGGCGCAGAAACTCCTTCGCCGTTTATTTTTAATAATGGTCCTGCGCATACAACCTCGGATATATTTATAATTCTTTTTCCGTTAACTACTATAGCCTCTGCTCCGGCACCCTTCAAATCATTCAGCAATACGGTTATATCAACATCATGTACGATTTTATCCATAATGTCAATTGAAACATCTTCACTGATATTATCTCCTACCCTTATCATAATCCCGGGTCCTCTTACATCTGTAAAGCCGTTAAAATATTTAAGCTTCTGTATCTCTGAGCTCATTTTTACCAATTCATCCAAATAATCCGATTTATTGTTTATTTCATTTTTATCCTTTTCTTTTTTTGCATCGGCTTTTAGCTTTTCAACTAATTCTCCGGTTGCTTTTACATTTTCTTCGTATTTTGCAATTTCTTCTAATAAATAGACACTATCTTCATCTACCTTGGCATCCGTTCCATGTACGACTGCTGCAGCTGTAATGAAGGTCAATATCATTATCAATATATTAAAGGGCTTAATTTTAATAGTAATTCCCTCCATTCATCTTTAATCTTTAATCTTTTTCTCTATTGCTCCATTTGCTGCTCGTTAGGTTCAATAGGAACAGCATATTTCAATTCCTTCTCACCGACATATTTATTTATCTGAACTTCCTTTGGATATTCTGCCTCTATGGTAAACCCGATTTCTGTCATTTGTGACACTATTCCTCCTACGAAGTTCAATGAAGCCTCTATTGTTCTTGCATTTCCTATGGCTCTGATTTCCAGAGGAAGAACCAAGGCAACGCCGTTAACATTTATATGGTCAAGAACAGGTACTATTTCTGTGTAATTTGTGTATCTTTGACCGTTTATTGATATTGCTTCAACCCCGGCATTATTTAAATAGCTTATGAGAGCCAATATAAACTGGTGGCTGTAGGCAAGATTTACATATGAATTAGGTGCTTCATCTATCTTAATAATTGCTCCGGAACCTTTTACGTCATAATATCCGGATAATATTTTTTGCTTATTAAGCTCTGTTTCTATTCTTTTTAATTCTGTTTCTCTATCCTTGGCTAATTTTTCAATCTCCTTTGACTCCTGCCTCAATTTATCCAGCTCTTCGTGAAGCTGATTTTTTTCTGCATTGAGCTTTGCCATTTCAGAATTTAATGCAGCGGTTTTGTCCGAAGGTGTTTTTCCTTTGCCTACAATGGATTGAGCCGTGTGATACTGTGTAATAATAATAATTCCCAAAAAAATGCTGACTACAAGTAGTAATGCTTTATCCAATATTTTTCTCATTTGTCTTCCTCCATCTGATATTCCTCAATATATACCGGACTGTCTCCCTTTGTAAAATCTATTAAATCCGAATTAACAGTTAAATTATTATTTAATCTTTCAGTAATTATTTTTAATGCGAAATTTATTTGATACTTAGTATCCTCTTCTAAATCAATTTTTATTTTGGTTCCGTATTCGGTATCTAAAATTATGCTGTTATTTCCTGCAACAGTCAGCTTATTGATTGTAGTATCTCCAAACTGATTTCTGCAATATTCTAAGGTTTCATATATTTTATTTATATTTTCAATTCCGTCAAAGCTAATAGTATCTCCTACATTGTATATCACATTAGTTAAACTTTCAATAGTTAATAACTCATTTTTATCATTATATATATTAAGTATAACCCCTTCACTGTCTGTTACAATATATTGATTATTATAAAAAACCTGAAATTTCTCTTCTCTTTCTGTTATTTCTATATATATCCTGTCAGGAAGCTCGTATACTACTCTTGCATTTTTAACATATATCTCTTTTTCAACATTTTCCTTTGCTTTTTTCCTGTCAATTTTATATATTCTTTCCCCCGTTTCTATCCCGGATTTTTCTATAATATATTTGTTATCGTAATATTTGTTTCCTTTCACATCAATCCCTTTTAATATAAAAAAATCGGTCTCAACAGCAACATAATATATACAAAAAACAACAACTACAGCAGCTGAAAAAAAAGCTGCTGTACTTATAAATACCTTGCTTATTCTTTTCTTTTTTTTACGCTTTTTCTTTAATTTTTTTTCTTCGGTTTTTTCCTGTTTGGCCATTGTATTTCCTGCTTATCTCTTATCTATTCTTCTTCGGTCGTTATTATTACTCCGAGATTTCTTAACTTTTCCATAATTCTTTCATATCCTCTGTTTATATGATATACATTATTAATTCTGGTAGACCCTTCTGCTCCTATTGCCGCTATTAACAGTGCGGCACCGCCTCTCAAATCCTTGGCATCTACTTCGGCACCATGCAGCCTCGTAACTCCGTTAATCACCGCTACTCTGCCTATGGTCGTTATGTCCGCACCCATTTTTTGAAGCTCAGGCACATGCTTATATCTACTGTCGAATACCGTTTCTTCAATAATGGTTGTTCCGTGACTCGTAGCCATTGAAGCCATAAACTGCGCCTGCATATCGGTAGGAAAACCGGGATATGGTTGTGTTGTTACTTTTTCTAACGATTTAAGACGACCGCTGCTTGACACGATAATTGTACCGTGTGCTTCTCTGATTTCACAGCCCGCATCCTCATAAAGTGATGTAATTGATTTAAAATGTGATTTTTCGATATTTTTTATGTATATTTTGCTCTTCATTGAAGCTGCAGTACTTAAATAAGTACCTGCCTCTATTCTGTCGGATATTATTTTATATTCAACAGTTTCTGAAGATTCTACCTTCTTTCCTTCTATTGTAACGATACTTGTACCTGCTCCGCTGACCATATAGCCGCACTTATTCAAAAAATTTTGTAAATCGACTATTTCAGGCTCCTTTGCAGCATTAAATACTGTGGTTTTACCCGTTATTCCAACCGCAAAAAGCATTATATTTTCCGTTGCTCCGACACTCGGATAATCCAACTGTATTTCACAGCCTGCAGGGCTTTGTACGGTACCGTATAATATTCCGCTTTTCTCTTGTATGTCAACTCCTAATTTTTTCAATCCTTTTAAATGTAAATCGATAGGTCTTAATCCAATTTCACAGCCTCCCGGATATGCTATTTCAACATTGCCGGTTCTGCCTAAAATTGCACCCATTAAAATAATTGATGACCTTATTTTCCTTACCAGCTTTTCCGGCACCGAATGGGTTTTAAGATCTCTTGTGTCTATTATAGCAATTCCATTTTCAAACTGAGCAGTACAGCCCATACTTTTCAATATTTCGAACATCATCCTCACATCTTCAATATCCGGTATATTTTCAAATATATATTCTCTGCCACATAATAAAGTACTTGCTATAATAGGAAGTGCAGCATTTTTTGAACCGCCTATTTCTACAATTCCTTCCAAATTGTTTATTCCTTCTATAAAAAAGCTTCCCATTTTATCCCTCCGCAACAAGTAATAACATATAATATGTTATGCAAACTTTCTTCACTTGTTACTTATAGGTCTTATCGGAGATAAGTTTTTCCATTGATTCGTATATTTTGTCTTCAGCATTGGCATTTCCCAATCTCTTAGAGTTTAATGCCATTGTGTTTAAGGTATTTTTATTTGCTATTATTTCCTCTATTGACGATATGAGCTTATTTCCGGTTAAATCCTTCTCAAGAATAACTTTTGAAGCACCTTCCTTTTCCAGTGCTCTTGCGTTGTATTCCTGATGATTTTCAGCCGTATAGGTCTTAGGTATCAATATAGACGGCACTCCGATTGATGTTATTTCGGCAATTGTAATTGCTCCGGCACTGCCGATTACAATGTCCGAGGCTGCCAGAGCAGTCGGTGCATCATACATATAATCTCTTATTTCAATATTGTCGGCTATTTTTATATTATTTATTTGTTTTTGAAAATCCTCATACAATCTCTTTCCGGTCACATGGAGAATCCTGATATTATCAATACCGTTATATTTTTTTATTACCTCTGTTATTGCTTTATTTAAGCTTACCTGCCCTCCGCTTCCTCCGAAGGAATAAATAAATATGTCGCTGCTTTTAAGCTTATAATTTCTTCTTGATGATTTCCTGTCTGTATTTAAAATTTCCTTCCTTACCGGATTTCCCGTTGTTACAAGCTTATGCCTGACATTTACGGGAAAATACTCTTCTGCCTCGCCGAAGCTTATTGCAACAACATCTACAACCTTAGAAAGAAGCTTATTTGTTATACCCGGAAATACATTTTGCTCATGTATCATCGTCGGAATTTTTTTCAGTGAAGCTGCCAATACGACAGGACCGCATACATAGCCTCCTGTGCCTATTACTATATCAGGCTTATATTGATTTATTATTCCGCTTGCTTCTACTACGCCTTTTATCGAAGCAAATATAGTTTTTATATTTTCTATACTGATTTTTCTTCTTAAAAATTTAGCGGTAACTGACTTGAATTCAAAGCCTGCCTTAGGAACAAGCTCACTTTCCATGCTGTTTTTGGTTCCTACATACAATATTTCGTTAGAAGTATCCGCTGACTTGACTTTTTGCGCAATTGCTAAGGCAGGATTTATATGTCCGCCTGTACCTCCGCCTGTTATCAATACTCTCATATTCATACCATTCCTTTATATACTGACTTCAGTTAATTTCTGTAAGTATTCGAATATTTAGATATATTCAATAATATTCCCATTGACAAAAGCAAAAACATCAAAGAGGATCCGCCGGCGCTGATAAACGGCAGCGCTCTTCCCGTAGGCGGCATTGACGAGGTTGCTACCGCCACATGGATTATAAATTGAACCAAAACTAACGTAGTCATACCGAGAGCTACCTGACTTCCGTAAAAATCCTCCGTATTCATGGCAATTCTTAAACCTCTCCACGCAAATACCACAAATAAAAGCATTACAACTACACAACCTATAAGTCCAAGCTCCTCGCCTATTATTGAAAAAATAAAATCATTATAGGGCTCCGGGAGATAAAAGAATTTTTGTCTGCTTTTGCCTATACCCATTCCAAAAAGACCTCCGGTACCCAATGCGTATAGAGACTGGACTATCTGCCAGCCTTCATTCTGTATATATTTAAAGGGATCAAAAAATACTATAACTCTTGTCATTCGATATGGTTGAATAACAATCAAACCGACTATACCTGCTATCCCCAGCATTACCAGTACAACCAAATGCTTAATTTTAGCTCCTGCACAAAAAAACATAACCATCAGTGTAGCTCCTAAAATAATAGACGTACTTAAGTCATCCTGTATTGCGATTAGTCCGCAAAATACACCTATTGCAAGCATAAATGCCATAAATC
>DAIUCB010000103.1:0-9191 GCA_036846385.1 Bacillota bacterium
AGTGACATTCCCAGTCCTTTGTTGGTCCGAAAATCTTCTCGCAAAAAAGTCCATCCTTTTCAGGCTTTAATGTACGGTAGTTAATTGTTTCCGGTTTTTTTACCTCTCCTCTTGACCATTGTCTGATTTTATCAGGAGAAGCCAAACCTATTCTAATTGATTCAAAATTATTATAATCTACCAAGGAGTTCGCTCCCTTCTATATTTTTTTTCAATTTGTCCTTGTTTTTAATACTCATCGTCATCGTCTTCATAAAATTCATCATCTAAATCTAAATCATCGATATCTTCAATATCATCAATATCGTCAATTTCCTGGATTTCTTCAATTTCGTCATTATCTTCAATATTCATATAGTCAGCAGAGTCATCATCCTTGATATTTATTTCAGACATACCCTCTGTACCTTCTTCATACTGAACATCTCCGATATTTTCTTTTTCTGCAGGATAATCATCATCCTCACTATCCATAGTATCCATAATTTCAACTTCATCCTGATCACTTGTAATGATTTTTATATCAAGAGCCAAACTTTGTAATTCTTTTACAAGAACCTTGAAGGATTCAGGTATTCCGGGCTCAGGTATATTTTCACCCTTAACTATTGCCTCATAGGTTTTTACTCTTCCTGTCACATCGTCAGATTTAACAGTAAGTATTTCCTGAAGTGTATGAGCAGCACCATATGCTTCCAGTGCCCAAACCTCCATCTCACCAAATCTCTGTCCTCCGAATTGAGCTTTTCCTCCCAATGGCTGTTGAGTTACCAAAGAGTAAGGTCCGGTTGAACGTGCATGAATCTTGTCATCAACAAGATGATGCAGCTTCAGCATATACATATATCCTACCGTAACCGGTCCGTCAAAATATTCACCGGAACGACCGTCTCTAAGCTCTATTTTACCGCTTCTCGGATATCCCGCCATTTCGAGAGCATCCCAGATATCATCCTCTGAAGCTCCGTCGAACACAGGAGTAGCAACATGCCATCCAAGCTTTTTAGCTGCAAGTCCCAGATGGACCTCCAACACCTGACCGATGTTCATACGCGAAGGAACTCCCAGCGGATTAAGCACAACCTGTAACGGTGTACCGTCAGGCAGATACGGCATATCCTCTTCAGGCATTATTCTGGAGATAACACCTTTGTTACCATGGCGGCCGCACATTTTATCGCCGACATTTATTTTTCTTTTTGTTGCTATATATACTCTTACAAGCTTACTTACTCCCGGACTTAAATCGTCACCGTTTTCTCTTGTAAATACTTTAACATCTACTATAATACCCGCTTCACCATGAGGAACCTTAAGTGAAGTATCTCTAACCTCTCTTGCTTTTTCACCGAAAATTGCTCTTAACAGTCTTTCCTCGGCAGTAAGCTCAGTTTCTCCCTTAGGAGTAACCTTACCGACAAGAATATCTCCGGATTCAACCTCAGCCCCTATTCTGATAATTCCTCTTTCATCCAAATCCTTTAAAGAATCATCACCGACATTAGGAATATCTCTGGTTATTTCCTCAGGTCCGAGCTTTGTGTCTCTTGCTTCTGATTCGTATTCTTCGATGTGTACCGATGTAAGAACATCATTCATTACGAGCTTCTCATTTAATAACATAGCATCCTCGTAATTGTAGCCTTCCCAAGTCATAAAGCCTATCAGAAGATTCTTGCCTATTGCCATATCACCGTTTTCTGTTGACGGACCGTCAGCAATAATCTGTCCTCTTTTTATTTCATCACCTTTAAATATAATCGGTCTTTGATTTACACATGTACCATTATTAGATCTTTTGAATTTTAACAGCGGATACTTATCTATCATTCCGTTGTCTTTTCTTTTAATCAATATTTCAGATGCTGAAACCGAAACTGCAACACCTTCATTTTCAGCAACTATTACTGCTCCGGAATCCTTAGCAGCCTTGTATTCCATTCCTGTTCCGATAATAGGAGCTTCTGTGATTAAAAGAGGAACCGCCTGTCTTTGCATGTTGGCACCCATCAGCGCACGGTTAGCATCATCATTTTCAAGGAATGGTATCATCCCTGTACCGACAGAAATAACCTGCTTAGGAGATACCTCCATATAATCAACCATATCTCTTGAAACAATTTCATTTAAACCGTCAATACCTCTTACAACAACTCTCTGGTTTGCAAATGTACCGTCTTCATTTAACGGTTCATTTGACTGAGCTACTATTTTTAAATCCTCTATATCAGCAGTCAGGTAATCAATTATATCGGTTACTCTTCCTGTTTCTTTATCAACTCTTCTGTAAGGAGATTCCAAAAAACCATAGTCGTTTATTCTTGCATAGGTAGCAAGAGAAGTTATAAGTCCTATATTCGGACCCTCAGGAGTTTCTATCGGACACATTCTTCCATAGTGAGAATGGTGAACGTCTCTTACCTCAAAGCTTGCTCTGTCTCTCGACAAACCGCCGGGTCCAAGGGCGGACATTCTTCTCTTATGTGTAAGCTCAGCCAATGGATTCGTTTGATCCATAAACTGTGACAGCTGACTGCTGCCAAAAAACTCTTTAATAGCTGCCGAAACAGGTCTTATATTAATAAGAACCTGAGGTGTTACAACATCTACATCCTGAATAGTCATTCTTTCTCTGACTACCCTTTCCATTCTTGACAAACCGACTCTTACCTGGTTTTGCAATAATTCACCGACAGATCTTAATCTTCTGTTACCAAGATGATCTATATCATCAATACTTCCGATACCTCTGAACAATCCAAGCTGGTAATTAACAGATGCAATCATGTCCTCCACAATAATATGTCTCGGAGATAACTGCTTAACATTGTCAGCTATCGCTCTTTCAATATCTTCTTTTGAATTATTTTCTTCTATTATCCTTTTCATTGTAGGATAATAAACTCGTTCCTTTAGTCCGAGCTTGTCAAAATCTATATCCAGTCCAAAAACCTCAGGATATACAAAATGATTGCTTACTATTCTGGTAGCTTTTTCATCAGAATTCAGTATATCAACCGTGAATATTCCTGCTGCTTCAATTTTTTTTATTGCTTCACCTTTGATAATCTCATTTTTATGTACAATTACTTCGCCGGTTTCTTTATTAATTATATCATCGGCAGCAATTTTACCGTTAATTCTGTTTTCAAGACTCAGCTTAAGATTAAATTTATATCGTCCTACCTTAGCTAAATCGTATCTCTTTGGGTCAAAAAATAAAGAATTAATTAATGATGTTGCACTGTCAATAGTAGGAGGTTCTCCGGGTCTTAATCTTTTGTAAATTTCTATTAAGGCTTCATCAGAGTTTGTAGTGTTGTCCTTTTCCAAGGATTTTAACAGCTGCTCTGTCTCTCCTACAGCTTCTATCATCTGTGAATTTGAAGAAAGTCCCATAGACCTTAATAATACTGTAATAGGAAGCTTCCTTGTTCTGTCAACTCTTACATAAATAATATCATTAGAATCGGTTTCATATTCAAGCCAAGCTCCTCTGTTAGGAATAACTGTGGAAGAATAAAGCTCTTTACCGATTTTATCTCTGGACATGTGATAATACACTCCAGGTGAACGAACTAATTGACTTACAATAACACGCTCTGCTCCATTAATAATAAATGTCCCTTTTTCAGTCATTAGAGGAAAGTCGCCCATAAATGCTTCTTGTTCCTTAATTTCACCGGTTGCTTTATTGATTAATCTTACCTTCAACTTCAACGGAACAGAAAATGTTGCATCTCTCTCTTTACATTCAAGCTGATTATACTTCGGCTCTCCATATAAAGCATGGTCAACGAACTCCAATATCAAATTGCCGGTATAATCCTCGATTGGAGAAATATCATCGAGAACCTCTTTTAAGCCCTCATTGATAAACCATTCATAGGATCTTTTTTGAACCTCAATCAGATCCGGCAGCTCTAAAACCTCATTAATTTTAGAGTAAGACATCCTTACCCTATTACCTATTTTCACAGGATGCGGCATTTTTTCACCCCTTAGTTAATAATAATTTTTTTGACATACAATTTTTATGCCAACATTTTATGCTTGTGCATTCTATAATAATAACATTATACAATTTTTATGTCAATATCAAATTTTAATATTGCTTTAAAAAAGTGTAAAAAAGTATAATAATATTAATTGAGTAATATTAATTGATAAAATTACATTATGGAAATTTTTGTAAAGTCTTACGGAACAAAAATAAGCGAAAAAGTGTATCCTAAATATTATTTGCTATATTATGAAAAATATACATGATATTTATTTGAATTGAATTGATTAACCTAAGATTATAGTTTAAAAAAGACTCTACTGAATCGTAAAGTCTTTTTGTTATAATAATTTTTACTATTTTATTTCTACTACTGCGCCTTCTGCTTCTAAAGCTGCTTTCATTTTCTCAGCTTCATCTTTAGCTATGGCAGTTTTTAAAGTAGCAGGAGCACCGTCAACAGCATCCTTAGCTTCTTTTAAGCCAAGTCCTGTCAATTCTCTAACTACCTTAATAACTTTAATTTTACTTGCTCCTGCAGATGCAAGAACTACGTCAAATTCTGTTTTTTCTTCTTCAACAGGTGCTGCTCCGCCTGCTGCTGCTCCGCCTGCTACTGCTACAGGAGCTGCTGCAGATACTCCGAATTCTTCTTCTATTGCTTTTACTAATTCATTTAATTCTAATACTGTAAGTTGTTTAATTTCTTCAACAAATTTTACTATTTTTTCACTTGCCATTTTAATTACCTCCGAATTTTATTTAATTATTAACTTGCTGTTTCTTCATTTTTCTTGCTGACTTGATCAAGCATATATGCAAGATTTCTGATATTTCCTTGTAATACACCTGCCAATTGAGCAATAAGTATTTCTCTTGCCGGAATGCTTGCCAATGCTTTAACTTCATCTGCATTCAAAATCTTGCCTTCTGCAATACCTGCTTTTAATTTAACAGTATCATTGCTTGTTTTAGCAAAATCATTTGTAACCTTAGCGGCAGAAACCTCATCATTAAAAGATATCGCTAATGCATTAGGACCCTCAAGATTAACATTAAAATCCCCATAGCCTAATTCCTTAAAAGCAAAACCCATCAGTGAGTTTTTGTAAACCTTATATTCAACGCCTGCTTCCCTGCATTTATTTCTTAATTCTGTTACCTTTTCAACAGTTAAGCCTTTGTATTCAACCAATACCACTGATTTGGCACTTCTGAGCTTTTCAGTTATATCACCGACAAATTGCTTCTTTTGTTCTAATATTGTTTGATTCATTTTTGTTTACACCTCCTTATAAGCGGTATAATATATTTTTTTTAAACGTGTTAGGGCATCGCATACAAAAAATCTCTCCGCAGACGAAGAGAAACTTATTTTAAGATTCACCTCGGCTGGATATTTAAACCCTAAGGGTTCCAACTGTCTGCGGTATATATTTAATTATCGCTTGAATTTATAGTTCTGTGTCACGATACAGATAAAAATTAATCCATTAATTTTGTTGTATTAATCTTAACGCCCGGACCCATTGTGCTAGCCACAGTTACGCTTCTGAGGTATTTACCCTTTGCGGCAGTCGGCTTCGCTTTAACAATTGCATCCATTATTGCTTTTAAGTTATCAATTAACTTTTCAGTACCGAATGATTTTTTACCTACAGGAACGTGGATTATATTAGTTTTATCAAGTCTATACTCAACCTTACCTGCTTTAATTTCAGAAATAGCCTTAGCTATATCAAATGTAACTGTTCCTGATTTCGGGTTCGGCATTAATCCCTTAGGACCTAATACTCTACCAAGCTTACCAACTACACCCATCATATCGGGAGTAGCAATAACCACATCAAAATCAAACCAGCTTTCTTTTTGAATCTTATCGGCTAAATCATTTTCTCCCACATAGTCTGCACCGGCTTCTTCAGCTTCTTTAGCCTTATCGCCTTTTGCGAAAACTAATACACGAACAACCTTTCCTGTTCCGTGAGGCAGAACTACAGCGCCTCTTACTTGTTGGTCTGCATGTCTTGAATCTACGCCTAATTTTACATGAGCTTCAATAGTCTCATCAAAATTAGCCTTTGCTGTTCCAAGCATTACTTGTACAGCTTCGTCTAAGTCATATAATTTAATTTTATCAAATGACTTAATACTGTCTTGATATTTCTTTCCTCTTTTTGGCATTTTCATTTCCTCCTTCGTGGTCAAACGGCATTAGCCTTCCACTGAGCCATGTTGTTACTGTTTTCTACTTTTTTACTTTTCTACATTTACACCCATACTTCTTGCAGTTCCCGCTACCAGTCTCATAGCTGCTTCTATAGTGTTTGCATTTAAATCCGGCATTTTTAACTTAGCGATTTCTTCAACCTTTTCTTTAGAAATAGTTGCTACTTTCTTTTTGTTAGGTTCTCCGGAACCACTTTCGATACCAACTGCTTTTTTAATCAGAACTGCTACCGGCGGAGTTTTTGTAATAAATGTAAATGATCTATCTTGATAAACAGTCAATACTATCGGTATTATCATACCTGCCTGATCAGCTGTTTTAGCATTAAATTCTTTACAAAATCCCATTATATTTACACCGTGAGGTCCTAAAGCTGTACCTACCGGTGGAGCCGGAGTAGCCTTTCCTGCTGGAATCTGCAGTTTTACTATAGCTGTTACCTTTTTAGCCATATCGTTACACCTCCTTAATCGTTTAACGATGGTATCATTTATTTGTCTATTTGTCTATTTATTGAAAAGTTAATTAAACTTTCTCAATCTGATCATAATCCAGTTCGATAAGAGTTTCTCTTCCGAACATAGAAACAAAAGCTTTAATCTTTCTTTTTTCTTGACTTATGCTTTCAACTGTACCTATAAAGTTTTCAAAAGGTCCTTCCATAACCTTAATTGTATCATTTATTTCAAGCTCAATAGCAGGAAGTCTTTCAACAACTCCAAGTGCCTTTACTTCTTCGTCGGACAAGGGAACCGGTTTAGAACCCGGACCTACAAAGCCTGTAACACCTCTTGTGTTTCTAACAAGATACCAGGATTCATCAGTCATAATCATTTTTATTATAACATAACTGGGGAACATTTTTCTTTCTTTAATTTTTTTCTTGCCGTTTTTTACTTCAGATACTTCCTCTACCGGCACTCTAACCTCAAAAATTATATCCTGCATTTCTCTGTTTTCTACAAGTTTTTCGATGTTAGCCTTTACTTTATTTTCATGTCCCGAATATGTATGAACAACATACCATCTAGATCCTTGAGATTCTTGTTTCATACCTTTGAACTCCTTTAAACAATTAATCCGACTAAGCTTTCAAAAACAAGATCCAATCCCCATATAACTATAGTCATAACAAATACTGTTGCAAGAACAACTATAGTATAATTTGTCAGCTCTTTTCTTGTAGGCCAATTTACTTTTTTTAATTCAGATCTAACGCCTTTAAAATAATTTTTGATACTGCTTGTTAATTTAGGTTTGTTTTCATTCTCTTTATTTGACATCTATCAACACCTCAATCCGGTTATTTTGTTTCTTTGTGAAGAGTATGTTTTTTACAGAACTTACAATATTTATTTAATTCTATTCTCTCAGGATTTTCTCTTTTATTCTTCTCTGTATCATAGTTTCTTTGTTTACATTCTGTACACGCCAATTTCACAGCAACTCTCATTTCATACACCTCCAGTTTGCTAAATATATCACTTTATATGATGATTATTACATAATAACTCCAGCTTAATTAACCGTTACCTAATATAAATTATCATAATTTCATATTTGTGTCAATATTTTTTTAAATTTATTTTATAATACAGTAATAGTAACAGTAAACAAGTACTATTACCGAGCATCTCCAAACGGCAGGATGTTCAATCCATAGATTTAATATACCGGTAAGAGAACTTTTCCAATATATAAAAAAGCTTTCGCTCTCCTGCAAAAGCTTTTTTTATTTATAAAATCATTAATTATTTAATAATCTGAGCAACTACTCCTGAACCAACAGTTCTTCCGCCTTCTCTTATAGCGAATCTCAATCCTTCTTCTATTGCTATCGGATGTATTAATTCTACTGTAAATGTTGCGTTATCTCCGGGCATGCACATTTCTACGCCTTCCTGTAAATCTATTGATCCTGTTATATCTGTCGTTCTGAAATAAAACTGTGGTCTGTATCCGTTAAAGAATGGTGTATGTCTTCCGCCTTCTTCTTTTGTCAATACGTATACTTCGCTTGTGAATTTTGTATGCGGTGTTATACTTCCCGGTTTTGCCAGTACTTGACCTCTTTGGATATCTGTTCTTTGTACTCCTCTTAATAAGGCTCCTATGTTATCTCCTGCTTGCGCCTGATCTAACAGCTTCTTGAACATTTCTACTCCTGTACATACTGTTTCCTTCGGCTCATCTGATAAGCCTACGATTTGTATCTTATCCTGTACCTTCAGTATTCCTCTTTCTACTCTTCCTGTTGCTACTGTTCCTCTTCCTGTGATTGAGAACACGTCTTCTACAGGCATCAGGAATGGCTTATCTTGGTCTCTTTCAGGTGTCGGTACATAGCTGTCTACCGCTTCCATCAATTCTACTATCTTGTCTCCCCATGGTCCCATTGGGTCTTCTAATGCTTTTAATGCCGATCCTACTATTATCGGAATATTGTCTCCGTCAAATTCATATTCTGACAGTAATTCTCTTACTTCCATTTCTACCAATTCGATTAATTCTGGGTCGTCTACCATGTCTGCTTTGTTTAAAAATACTACAAGCTGCGGAACTCCAACCTGTCTTGATAACAGTATATGCTCTCTTGTCTGTGGCATCGGTCCGTCTGCTGCTGATACTACCAATATTCCTCCGTCCATCTGTGCTGCTCCTGTTATCATGTTCTTTACATAGTCAGCGTGTCCGGGACAGTCAACGTGTGCGTAGTGTCTGTTTGGTGTCTCATACTCTACGTGAGATGTTGATATTGTTATTCCTCTTTCTCTTTCCTCCGGTGCTTTATCTATGTTATCGAAGGATACTGCTTCACCGGTTCCGTATCTTTTGTTTAATACCATTGTTATTGCTGCTGTCAATGTTGTTTTACCATGGTCTACGTGGCCTATTGTTCCAACGTTTACGTGTGGTTTATTTCTTTCGAATTTTTGCTTTGCCATTTATATTTCCTCC
>DAIUCB010000104.1:0-9178 GCA_036846385.1 Bacillota bacterium
TAGATGGAGTTTTGGACGGTGTTGCAGATACTGATGAAAAAAAGCAGTATTACTTATCGAAAGCTATTGAAAAAACAAAGCTTATAAATACAATGATAGAGGATTTATTGCTATATTCAAAGCTGGATTTAAATCAGATGACATTTGAAAAAGAAAATGTCAATATCGGGAAATACATAGAAAGCTGTATAGAAGATTGTTCTGAAGATTTCATACGTGAAAATAAAAGCATAATTTTTGAGAATAAGCTTACAGCTTCATATTATGTAATCATAGACATTGCGAAATTTAAGCGAGTCGTCCAAAATATTTTGGATAATGCTAAAAGAAACATTGAAACAAAAACAGGTCAGCTTAAAATAATACTCAGAGAAACAAATACCTCGGTTATAATAGAGTTTAAGGATAATGGTAATGGAATTAAAGCCATTGATTTGCCGCATGTTTTTGATAGATTTTACAGAGCTGATACTGCCAGGGAGGTAATGGGCTCAAGTGGTTTGGGTCTCGCAATTTCGAAGCAAATTATTGAAGGCTTGAATGGGCGAATTTGGGCAGTTAGTGAAAATGGTCAAGGAGCCTCGATTATTATTTCTTTAAAAAAAAATAAAAAAGAGGAAGTTATAAAATGAAAAGAATTTTAATTATTGAAGATGATAAAAGTATATCAGAGATTCAAAAAGACTATTTGGAAATGAGCGGTTATGAGGTGGTATGTGCTTTTAATGGTAATTCCGGTTTTGAATATATAAAAAATGAAAATTTTGATTTAATTATCTTAGACTTAATGCTTCCTGAAAGGAATGGCTTTGATATATTAAAAGAAATATCCGATTCAAAACAAATACCTGTACTTATCGTATCTGCAAAGTCTGATGAAACGTATAAGATTAAAGGATTAAACCTGGGAGCCGATGATTATATAACTAAACCCTTTGGTATGGGTGAACTGGTAGCGAGGGTCAACAGTCATATAAAAACATATGAAAGGTTTAAACAGGGTTCTGATAAAAAGATGATAACAGCCGGAGCATTGTCTGTTGATAAACAGGATCGCAGAGTATATATAGATGATAATGAGGTTTTGTTAACCCAGAAGGAATTCGATTTACTGCTGTTTTTAATAGAACATCCAAATAGAGTTTTTAGTAAAGAAAACCTGTTTGAAAGAGTTTGGGGTTATGATTCTTTGTCAGATGCATCGACTATAACGGTACATATAGCAAGAATAAGAGAAAAAATTGAAACAAATTTAGAAAATCAACAAAAAATTGAAACTGTATGGGGAGCAGGATACAGATTTAAAATTTGATTAACCATTTTAAAATAATAGATTAGGCTGGTGAGGTAATGGATATTGAAATATATTTAAAAAAAGTATATACCGTTGCTTACAGGTTGACCGGTAAAGAAAAAGTTGCGGTAGAAATAGCTGAACTGGCGATAACTAATACTGCAAAACAATTGAACGGAAATAATAAAATTACAGCAAGTATGTTACAATTAACAATTTTAGAATTAGTAAAAATATTTCTTAAAAAGTCCGGTTCGCACTGTAATGATAATCTGATGGGGATACAAAGGGCTTTATTAACACTTAAGCCTTTAAATAGAGCATTGGTAATTTGGAAAGATGTGTTAGGCTATCAAATATCAGATAACATACCGGTATTTGATTGTACTTATGAGGAGCTTTCCGGAGAACTTGTTTGTGGCAGAAAAGAGCTTAAAAATCAATACAGTGGGGACGGTCCTAAGTGTACCACTTTAGTACAGTGAATTATCCCGATGCAGTATTAAAAAGCGAGACAGATTACGTACGTCCCCACTGTACCCAGGAGCTAAAAAAACTTATTGATCAACATAAGGAGGGATAGAATATGTTGAATTACAAAAAACCAACCATATGGTTAATTACAGTAATGGTAATTATAGTAGTAGCTATTATAATTGGAATATCTTCAGATCCAATTAACAGTGAACCGCTTGTAGAACTTACCAAAGAGCAAATAGAACAAGTAAATAAAGCTTTTATGCCAATTGTTATTGGAGATGACGGCAAGGATGGAATAAACCCTCTCAGTCATTTTCTCACTTCATATTATGAAAAACCGGAAGATATTGATCTGGCCTATATGCTTTATCATTTTCCATCTGAAGAAAATATTACAGAAGATGAATTTGAAGCATTAAAGGCTCATGATAACTGGCCATTTGGGGAAGTAACAACGATTGAAAATATGCCTGTGCCTATTCATAGAATACCTGCAAATTCTGTTGATGCTGCTCTCAAACAATATATGGATATTTCTCTTGATGATGTGATTGTAAAAAATCCGGATTCATTGATTTTTTTAGATAAATATAATGCGTACTATAATTTTACAAGTGATTTTGCTCCCGGCTTTTTCACATGTATTTCAGGAAAGGTACAAGGTGATACCGTAACATTATACGGAAAAGATGAAATTCTTACATTAAAGAAAAAGGATGATGGATATCTTTTTATTTCCCATATTAAGGCAGAATAATAGTTGTAAAATATGAACACACGATAACAAAAGAAAAATTTATTGATAATTTATATCTTTATCCAAACCGCAGTTTGCAGCTCTAACAGAGATGTTTTCTGCGGAAATTTTTTGCCTAATTCCGTTACAGAAGGTATTCTGATAATCTGCTAAATAAAAGTCGAGGCTGTGATCTGAATACTTGTTTGCATATATAAAAGCATACAATACTGTTAAATATATACGATTGCAGCTATTCCCAAAGTACTCGTCTTGGTCACAGGACCTTAACCGGAAGCTATAAACATATAAAATACATAAAAATTGATAGAGACAGCATAATTTTTCACTATTATAATTACAAAAATATGGTATAATATTGTTATTAAACTATAGGACTAATTATAAGGTGCATTATGAATAGTATTTATAAAGATATATTCAAAGCTGTACATGAAGGAAAGTGGCTGAGCATTGAATATAAAAATCAAGAAGACAAGGTAACTAAATATTGGATTGGTATCAAAAATATAGACCCTGTACACAAAATGCTCATTGTGGACGGTCTTCATTTGTCACAATACAGTTTGTGTGAACTTAATATTTTTATTGATTCAATAAAAAAATCTTCTATAATTGACGGTTCCTACTGTCAGGTAAACAATACAATGGTTGAAGATATAAGTCTCAATCCTCATAAATATAAAGCTCTTTTTCATAATGCAGCCAATTTTAAAATATTAAACTATTTAGCGGATTGCAATAGATTAGACACTACTCCCTATAAATGCGAATACTCTCTTATTAACCATTTTGACAGAGATTGTTTAGTTACGGGAAGCTATAAGCTTAGTGAAAGGCAGTTTAAAGATATAGTCGATAGCTTTCAGCACAAAGCAATTATTTCAAATATTCAGAGCAAGCTAAAGCAGCTCTGTGTAAATGTGATGAGCATCAACACTAAAAAAGGTTTATATGTCTTGGCATTTAGACGGCTTTATCTTGATGTTCAAAACAGATTATTTAAGGCTGATGATGAAATAACCATTTGTCAGGAATACACCATTGATGGAAGCAAGCAAAGCATCAGGCAATTTTTAGATGCTGATGATTATTGTTTGTTGGAGGAATTCGAAAAAAATCAAGAAGCAATCAAGGATAGAATAACCTATTCTAACCCTCAAATTACCGGTATTGATGATATGCCATATATGATGGCAATCGGTATGGATGTAATAATTGACCTTGAGCATGAATATGAAGCAATTATAAATATGTACAATGATGATAATGTTACTTTACCTATTAAGGCATTTTTCGGCGATTTGGTAAAACGTCCCGAAAGAAGAAAAGAGTATCCGATTGCCTTGCTTAATAAAAAAGTAAATATAGATCAGCTGTTGGCGATAAATACTGCTATAAAATATCCAATTGCATATATTCAGGGACCTCCCGGAACAGGAAAGACAAATACCATTATAAATACAATTATTACTGCATTCTTCAATGAAAGAACTGTCTTGTTTACATCATACAATAATCATCCTATTGACAGTGTGTTTAAAACCTTTCAAAGCATAAAATACAGAGATAAAATTATTCCTTTTCCTATGATACGTTTAGGAAACAACGAAAAGGTAGCAGAATGCCTAAGCTTTATAAAAGATATATATGAACGAACTAAAAAAATTGATATATTTGATAAAACACTTGAGAAAACACTTGAGAAAAATAAAGGGGATAAGGTTGAAAAGGCTAAAAAGCTGGCTAAGCTATTAAAAAAACATGAGCAAATACTTGATCTCAAGGAAAGAAAAGAAACCATTGAAAAATTAGTAAGCACCTATGACCAATTGACTTTTCAGGCAGATTTGCAGGGCAGACAGCTTTATGAAGTAGAGAAATTATTATCAGCGTTGGGAGAAGTGACAGATGATGAGGCAGTAAAGCTAATATCAGATGATGAGGATCAGTTTTTAAAATATTTATATTATATTTCTGCAAAATATATTAAAAAGATTGATGAACCTAAATATAAGGATTTGCTGGATATTATATACATGGAGGATAAAGAGCTCAGGCTTAAGGAGTTTAATCGGTATTTGATGGACGAAGAAAAACTCAGAATGTTTATACGAATTTTTCCTATATGTACTACAACTTGTATTTCAGCACATAAGCTCGGTGAGCCAAAACGATATTTTGACATGGTTATTATAGACGAAGCCAGTCAATGTAACACAGCAATATCACTTGTACCAATAATAAGGGGAGAAAATCTCATGCTGGTTGGAGACCCTCAGCAGCTGAATCCGGTTGTTTTGCTTAATCAAAGGGACAACTCTGTTTTAAAGAAAAAATACTCTGTAGCCAATGAATATGATTACATCAGCAATTCAATATATAAAACATTTTTGGCGTGTGATGCAGTCAGTGATGAAATACTTTTAAGCTATCATTATAGATGCCATAAAAAGATTATTGACTTCAATAATAAAAAATATTATAACGGGAAGCTGAATATAAAAAGTAATATTAATGCAGAAAATCCCCTTGTTTTTATAGATGTTGAAGAAAATGAAACAGATATAAAAAACACATCACCGAGAGAAGCAAATAAGATAATTGAATTTGTTAAAGAAAACAGAGATAAAAAAATCGGAATAATTACACCTTTTGCAAATCAAAATAAGTATATTAATACATTACTTCAGGAAAACGGGATTAATGATGTTACTTGCGGTACAGTTCATGCTTTTCAGGGAGATGAAAAGGATGTCATATTATTTTCCTTGGCTCTTACGGACAAGACATCATCTCGTACATATGATTGGCTCAGAAATAATAAGGAATTAATAAATGTTGCAACTTCAAGAGCTAAGGAACAGCTAATTATATTATCAAGCAGTAAAAGCATAGATAGATTGCATGGAAATAATTCAGATGATGATTTGTATGATTTGACTGAATATGTAAAAGCAAACGGCGAATACAAGGTAGCAGAAAAGTCAGCGGAATCAAGAGCGCTGGGCGTAAAGCCCTACACGACAGAAACTGAAGAAGCGTTCTTGCAAAGCTTAAAATTTGCTTTAGACAATGTATTATATAATAAAAGAAAATGTACAGTTCATAAGGAAGTGAGTATTGCCCATGTGTTCCGGGATAATATTTCATGCAATGATTTGTTTTATTCAGGCAGATTCGATTTTGTAGTATATGAAAGAGTATTTAGCAAAAGAGAAATTCCTATATTGGCAATCGAATTAGATGGAAAAGAACACATAGAGGATGAAGCTGTAAGAAAAAGAGATAAAAAAAAGAATGAAATATGCAAAGAACATGGTTTTGAGCTGATTAGAATAGAAAACTCTTATGCAAGAAGATATAATTATATTAAAGATATATTGATAAATTATTTTGAGAAAGCTTAAGAAAAAACCGGATTGAATATTATTGGAGGATATATGAGGACTGAACAGGAAATGATGGATTTGGTAATTGATATAGCAAGCAAGGATGAGCGCGTTAGGATTATGACACTCGAAGGATCACGTACAAATGTCAATATACCTAAGGATGAATTTCAGGACTATGACGTGACATACTTCGTAACAGATATAGAAGCTTTTATTTCAAACGATGAATGGCTCAAAAAATTCGGAAATATTATAATGATGCAAAAACCGGAGGATATGGAATTATTCCCTGCTGAAGAAAGAGGATATACCTATATTATGTATTTTGACGATTATAATAAAATTGACCTTACCTTACTTCCTATGGATGAATTGGAGGATTACTTGAATGGCGACAAGCTGATGAAAGTAATTTTGGATAAGGATGGGAGGATTCAACGGAACTTGATTCCGACTGATATTGATTATCATGTTAAAAAACCAAGTGCTCGGGAATATGATGATTGCTGCAACGAATTCTGGGATGTAACACCCTATGTAGTTAAGGGTCTGTGCCGTAAAGAAATTTTATTTGCCATTGATCATCTAAACCAAATTGTCCGCCATGAGCTCTTGAGAATGATATCGTGGAAGGTAGGAATAGAAACAGGATTTAAATTAAGCGTAGGCAAGAATTATAAGTTTATTGACAGATATATATCCGAGGATTTGTGGAAGAGGCTTATGTCTACCTATCGGATGGATTCCTATAAAAATGTATGGGACGCCTTGCTGCTATGCCTCCAATTGTTCAGAGAAGTATCCGGTGAGGTTGCGGAAAGTCTTCATTATAATTATCCGGAATATGATAAAAATATTACAAAATACACTATGGAAATGTATAAAAAATGGGGTAAAAATTGATGAAAGGAAAGATAATCCACTGTTACTTTAATGATGATAATTACAAAAGAGAGGAAAGAATTTATGAATACAAAAAATAAGATATTCATTTTCATAAATGATTTATATAAAATAAATGCGAGAACAAATATATTCTATGAATCGCCGAATAATGATGATTTTCCTCTAGGTAATTATGTTGTCAAATATATAATATTTTTCGAAAAGGAACTTAATAATTATCTTAATTATATTGATAATATAGAAATAAATGATTTTGCTAAAAAAATTGCCGGATATTCTACCGAAAGAACAATTAAAGCTGTAATAGAATTAAACCAGTATGTAGAAGTAGATGCTATATTAGCTAATAAGCTATATGAATTATATGAAGATTTTGTGGTTAAAACTTTCAAAATGTTGTATTTAAATATTTCAATTAAATTCGATTTGATTAATAGACTTGTTATGGAACATCAATTAAAACTTAGAAGTATTTTGGGTACAATTGATGAATTAAGGATCTTCTCTAATACTAAGAAATTTGTAGAACCAATTCCTTGTTCGGAATACAGTGCAGCTTTACAATTAAACATTCTAAATATTAACATAGAAAGAATAAAAGAACCTATTTTAGATTTTGGATGTGGTAGTAAAGCTACATTAGTTAATTATTTAAGAAAATTAGGACAAGAAGCCTATGGGGTTGATAGGATTACAAATAATGAATTATATACAATTCAAACTGATTGGTTTAGTTACAGACTAAAACCAAATTATTGGGGAACTATTATTTCTCATTTATCATTCACAAATCATTTTAAAAGAGCCCATTATAAAAAGAATGGTAATTATATTGGATATGCAAACAAGTACATGGAATTATTAAATTCTCTTAAGCCGGGAGGAGGAGAATTCTACTATACACCGAATTTGCCGTTTATTGAGCAATTTTTATCACCTAAATCTTATAAAATAACTAAATATTTTTCAAATTGCGATATTCAGGGAAATAAGGAATTGTTAGATTTTATGTCAGTAAGAATTGAAAAATTAAATCAAAGTGACAATTAAAAATGAATAGATATTCATTCGTGGGGGTATAGTGGGACAATTCTTAGTGTATCACTTCCTGATGCAGTATTAAAATCATTTATAAAATGAGACGGATTGTGTACGTCCCCCTGTCCATTAAATTATATATTTTCCTTTATGTCGCAAACCTTTTATATACATCATATCATAGATGTAACGAAATTTTTCAATATTCCATACTATGTATATAAAGGGGGGTATATTTTTGAATAAATTAAATGATAATCAAGGTTGCATAACGATAGGAAGAATGGCACCGGATTTTACTGCATTATCAACTCACGGTACTATAACATTGTCTCAATATAGGGGTAAATGGGTAGTATTATTTAGTGAGCCGGGAAATTTTATAGCTACATCAACGTCGGCAATTGTCGCTGCTTCTATGTTTTATAATGAGTTTCAAAAGAGAAACACACAGCAATTATGTGTAACAATAGACAATGTATTTTCAAATAATCAATTATTGAAAGATATCTATGACAGCTTTGGAGTAGTAGTTCCGTTTCCTCTGTTAGAGGACAGGGACGGAAAAGTGGCAAGTGCATATGGGATGATTAGTCCCGATAGAATATATGAGGAAAGCGTAAGAGACTTATTTATCATAAACCCAACCGGCAGAATACGTGCTATATTGACATATCCGGTTTCAGTGGGAAGAAATAGCTATGAAATTATAAGGCTTTTAGATGCTCTTCAAATAAACGAAGCTTATAATGTATATACTCCAAATAATTGGAGACCTGGAGATCCTGTCATTTTGCCTTCCAGCAAAACGTTCTATGAAGGTCTTCATAGATATATACACAGCAATAGTTTAGGATTAAACTGCAATCCATGGTATAGCTGTTACATGGATTATAATACACTGATAAAAAACAATTCACCGATAAATAGATAAACAATGATTCGTCAAACCTTCGCTGAAAGATAGTTAGATAATAGTAATTACATAATATATTTAAGTTAATTTCAGTTGACATTATAGGTTTATTATGATAAACTTGCAATAAAGATTTATTACGATAAACCTATAAGGAGATGTCTTATATGACTGAATTTAAACTATTTGATGCAGAATATAAATTCTTAGATATTATATGGCAACTTGAGCCTGTAAATTCTACAGAATTAACAAAGGAATGCTTTAAAAAATTAGGATGGAAAAAATCTACAACCTATACAATGATAAGAAAGCTTGTAGGACGAGGTATTCTAAAAAATGAAAATGCTACTGTATTATCCATTGTTAAGCGAGAACAGGTGCAAAAATAT
>DAIUCB010000105.1:0-9171 GCA_036846385.1 Bacillota bacterium
TGAAAAAATAATGGACGAATTTGCAGATAAATTTATTTACAGAAAAACAAAAGTCAGTCAGAATCCCGAGATTTATGGCTGCGGCTTTGAAAATTGGTTCAGGAAAAAAATGAAACGACCTGCATTTTGTATTGAACTGTCTCCATATGTCGAAGGAGGAAGGCAGCATCCCGACAATATGTTTGATAAATTGGTCTGGCAACACGCTAAATATTCAGGGTTATTTTTTGCCGAAAAGGCTATGGAAATTAACAGCGAAATATATAAAAATGTTGAACATTATGCTGCTTTAACGGAATAATTATTAAAAGCAGTGTTTTAAAGTTTGTATTGTTAAAAATTGTATTTTGGTATATTGTTATATTTGTAAATATTTTAATGTCAGTCGGAGGATTAGAAAATGAATGCAGAAATTTTGTGTATAGGTACTGAGCTTTTACATGGGGATATAGTGAATACAAATGCTCAGTATATATCTAAAAGATTAGCTGAAATAGGGATAGATGTACATTATCAGTCAGTTGTCGGCGATAATCCCAACCGAATAAAAAATGCCTTTAGCTTAGGCTTTTCAAGGGCTGATTTAGTGATATGCACAGGAGGGCTGGGACCTACCAGAGATGATATTACAAAGGAGATATTAGCCGATTATTTCAATCTTGAGATGGTGTATGATGAAGAAAGCTATAAGCATGTGAAAGAAATGTATTCAAGATTCAGAAAGGATTTTCCCGAAAACAACATGAGACAAACATATTTCCCTAAAGGAGCCATAGTATTGAACAATGAGAACGGATCGGCCAATGCCTGTATATTGCGGGAAAAACTCGATAGCGGCGATTATAAGATTTGTGCTCTGCTGCCCGGTCCTCCAAAGGAAATGGAGCCATTAATGGAACAACAGGTTATTCCTTATTTGAAACAATTCTCCCATGATGTAGTATACGGCGAAAAAATTGTTGTTATGAATATAGGAGAATCTGCAGCCGAAGAAATGATAATGGATTTAATAGACAACCAAACAAATCCTACCATTGCTCCCTATGCCGGCGCAGGAAAGGTAATTTTCAGAGTAACCGCAAAATCAGAAAGCAAGGAAAAATGCATTGAATTGATTAAGCCTGTTAAGGAAGAGCTTATAAAGCGGTTTGGCAAGGAAAATGCATATTCAATAGATTCAGGCAAGGTTGAGGATAAGGCGGCTCAACTGCTGCTGGAGAAAAACTTAACTATTTCAACGGCAGAATCCTGCACCGGAGGAATGGTTGCCTCAAGACTGATAAGCTATCCGGGTATTTCAAAATCCTTTAAGGAAGGCTTTATTGCATACAGCAATGAGGCTAAAATTAATACCCTTCTTGTAAAAAAAGAGACAATAGAAAGATACGGTGCCGTAAGTGAGGAAACAGCAAAGGAAATGGCTGTAGGTGCAGCGAAAGCTTCCGGCTCCGATATCGGTATATCTACAACGGGTATAGCCGGACCTGACGGAGGTACAGAGGAAAAGCCCGTGGGATTAGTCTATGTTTGTGTATATTATAACGGTAATTTTAATACATTAAAAATCAAGGCAACCGGCAACAGGGATACTGTCAGAGAAAGAGCCACTAACTCTGTATTGGATTTGATAAGAAGCACCTTAGAACAGTAAAAAGTCAGAATTATAAAAACTTAGGCAGTTATACGCAGCCTAAGTTTTTTTATATAATTTATTGTTGGAATTCTTACTGCATTAGAACAGCATAGATTATATCATCTATGATTATTCAAATCTCATAGTTTTGATTCCTATTCCGAAAAATATTATACCCATTGATAACAGAATTATTGTAGGCAGAAGGGCTGCTTCAAAGCCCATTCCCTTGGCAGCTATATTTTCTATTCCTTGCATTGCCCATTTTTGAGGAGTAAGCTCCGCCAAGAATAATAATATTTTGTTATTTACGATCTCTAACGGCCACATACATCCACCAAGCATTGAAGTGCTTGTAAGTATAACCGGAGTAATCGATCCCAGCTGAGCATGTGTTTTTACAACACCCGACATCATCAGACCCATAGATGTTACCGCAAAAACAAAGGCTGCCGAAACCATGAGAACTCCTGATATGCTGTTACCCCAGTCTACTCCGAGAAGATATTTGCCTGCCAATACAAGAACTCCCATCTGCAGCACTCCGATTAAATATGCTACAATCATACTTCCACCTAATATGGAGGATTTTGAAACCGGGGATATTAGCATCCTTTGCCATGTATAATATTGTCTGTCGTATAATATCGTACCGATTCCGAATACCATAGTATACATTGAGAAAAATAATGAAAAGCCTATCATGGAATGCTTCAATCCGTCATAACCACTGTCTTCATTCGTTTTAAATACGGAAGTGGTAACATTAATGGGAGCTTTATATTTCCATGACTCCATATAATTTTCATAAGCTATTTTCTTTATTGTGCCACTGTCAATATTCTCCCCGTTTGACTCAATAAAGTCCACTGTAATATCAGCTATTTTTATTCCGCCGGCTATTTTTAAGGTAATGCTCCTCAGCATTTCTTGAAGTGATAAAATTAAAGCATCATCTTTAATTTTAATTATTCCGATTGAAATATCCTTATTTTTCTCTATATTATTTTTGAAACCCTCGCTTATAATCAATGCAGCCAACGCATTGCCTTTCTCTACCTCTTCAACTGCACTGTCCATATCAGCATAAAGAAAGTTGAACCCTTGATTAGTCTTTAACTCCTTTAAAAGAATTTCCGAGCAGGAGCTTTTATCCTCGTCAATAATTATTACCGTAGGCTTGTAGCTGTTGAAGGAAGCTCCGAATATGAAAGTAAGTCCTAAGGACATGACAGTCATCAGTACAAACACAGGAAAATCGTCTCTAAGCCTTAGCAGTCTTAGCTTTATTATACTTATCATTATTAACATCCTCCTTTTCCTTAAGTGTAAGCACAGATAAAATTGAGAATATAACTCCCATAACTAACAGTGTAATAATATAGCCTTTTATATCATCTATACCATAACCCACCATTACCTTCAGGTAAGATTTCAGAGCGATTCCGTTAAGGGATATAAAGCTTAATTTTTGGAACACAGCAGGCATTACATCAATCGGAAAAAAGCTGCCTCCTAAAAGCGCCATACCCTGAATAATCACAGATTCAAATATATTTGCCATTTTATAATTGCCTGATTTATAGGTAAGAGCTGCTATAAAGGCACCTACGCCGGCTACGGCAAATGAAGCTGCCAAGCTTATTAAAACCACCAAATTTATATTGCCCCACTGTACTCTCAGCCCATAATGTGAATATACAATCATGACGGCAATTTGTATAACGGCAATTAAGAATATTGTTATAAATTTTCCTGTGAGTATCTTTACCGAGGAAGTCCCTGCAATTATCATTCTTTGATAGGTTTTATTGTCCTTTTCTTCTAAAAGCATTCTTCCTCCGTTGCCGGCAGCGAAAAGAATAAACATAGTCATCATAGCAGCTGCATAATAATCTGAGCTTGAGATATGATTTCTGCCCTTTACCGCAACATTTTCTATATTTATTTTGATTCCCTCAGCTGCACTGTTAATTTTACTTATTTCCTTTCCCAAATCCTTGAGTCCGTTCTCTTTGGTGTTATTAGCTAAGGATGTTTCAACAAGAACATTTTTTCCGATTATAACCGATGATATTGCATTGCTGTAAGCTTCAATCACCGATTTTACTATTCTGCCGTCGATATTTCTGTCAGGATGAGTTAAAATTTTAATATCAATTTTATTTCTAAAGGGCGTGATTAAATTCAGATTCATATCATATATATATTTTTCCGGCAAAATCACTATCGCAGAAATTTTATTATTTTCAAGAAGCTCCGCAGCTTTATTTTCATCTTCAATACTATATTTTATTATCTCGGAAATTTCACTGCTTTCTAAAAAATTTTTGAAAAAAATTTTTTCCGGATCTACTTCATCTATAGAAGTCAATAAATCTTGAATAGTATCCTCTCCTATCCCTTTCTTCAAAAAATCGCTGCTCAACAAATCTTTAAACATTTTTATATCGGTTGTCCTGTCATATTTCTTGACTACAGCAATGTTTACACTTTTCCAAGCTATTTCATCGCCGCTTGAAAAGGAGCCCTTCAAAGCAAGACTCAAGATTGTCATCAGCACCAAAGGCATTAAAAGCATAACAGCCATTGCTTTTTTGTCACTTAATAAAACCTTCAAATCCTTAATAATTACCTTTATAATAACCATAGTCGTTCTCCTTAATCTCTCAAGGCTTTGCCTGTTAGGTTCAGGAATACAGTCTCAATATTCGGCTTTTTGACATCAATAGCTTCTATACGGTTTTTGCTCTCTGCAACGGCGGCAATGATATCGGCAAGGAGCATATCTACATTTTCACCGTATACAGAGACCGTATCCTCCGATATTCTTGCATCATATACCCCTTCGATTGCTTTAAGCCTATCAGACAATGAAGAATCAGCTTTTATCAGCTTAATATTGATTTGAGTTTTCCCGTTGATTAGCTCAATAAGCTCTTTTTGAGTACCTGATGCGATAATTTTACCTTCATCCATTATACAAATTCGGTTACAAAGGTGTTCAACCTCCTCCATATAATGGCTGGTATATATTATTGTCATTCCCTGCTTGTTAAGCTCAAGTACTGTATCAAGAATATGGTTTCTTGACTGAGGGTCTATGCCGACCGTCGGCTCATCCATTATAAGCAGCTCCGGTTTATGGAGAAGCGCAGCTCCAATATTTAATCTTCTTTTCATCCCTCCGGAATATTTATCCACCCTATCCTTTAGCCTGCCGTTTAATCCTATGATATCCGAAACCTCGTTAATTCGCTTTTTAAGCTCCAATCCTCTTAAATTATATATGCTTCCCCAAAAAGCCAGATTCTCATAGCCTGAAAGAGTCGGATATAACGCTATTTCCTGAGGTACAACACCAAGCCTATGTCTGATTTCTTTATTATTATACTTTATATCTCCATATTCAAACAGTATACTGCCCTCGGTCGGAGGAATTAAGGTTGATATCATAGAAATGGTTGTTGATTTTCCAGCGCCGTTAGGTCCCAATAATCCAAATATCTCCCCTTTTTTTACCTCAAAGCTTATGTCATTTACAGCCTTTACACTTCCAAAATCCTTGCGCAGATTTTCTACCTTTAAAACATTCATATTCTTCACCCCTTATTTTTTGTCGCTGCTAAATAAATCTTCAACTATAAATGTATTATTTTTTTTCATATCCTCAAATTTAACGGTATTTTCTTCTGTCAATTCCGGAAAACTGAAGCTTTGAGATTTATTAATATTCCAATTTTTTATATCCATATTAAATTTTATTCCTCTCAGACCGGGCATTTCATCGCTTTTAACTATTAAGGCTGCTTCAACCCTTTCATTGACGATATAACCGTCAATATCAACATAAGCTATATATCTGAAGCTTTCAACCGTATAATCATTTATATTTTCCTT
This sequence comes from Bacillota bacterium, assembly GCA_036846385.1. Lineage (GTDB taxonomy): Bacteria > Bacillota > Clostridia > Tissierellales > Sedimentibacteraceae > Sedimentibacter. Next base: position 5,534 of record DAIUCB010000105.1, read on the forward strand.
CATATCAGAAAGCATCTTATCCAAAGCTTTACCCTCAAATACTTTGGCATTTTTTTGCACTTCACTGTAAAACCTCTTAAAACTCTCATCCTTAGAAGCAATGCTCATACATTCAGTAAACAGCTTCTTTATTTGCTCATCATTAAGCTTAATCGTGTATTCAGTCGTTTTTACCTCTCCGTCAGGTGTGGTAAGGACTATGTCCTTTCCCTTGAATACATCATCCTTATTCATAAGATTTATCCAATTCTTTGAAATAGCCTCCAATGCTTCTTTGGAAATAATATTTTCTGTATATTCATCATCGACTTTGTTTTTCTCAAGCTCCTGAATTTCATTAAGCTTCATATATTTACCGATAACAGGCAGCTTGATAAATGCTTCACTGCCGTTCATATAGTAATCAAAATCAAAGCCTAAGCCCCCCATATTCAGATAATTTCTGTATATGAATTTTTTTGATTCCTTATCATATACAGCAGCGAAGCTTCCCTTCAAATCCTTGTAGTAATTGAGCTCCCTTATCTCTTCCTGTGTCATGCTTTCAGTGTTAAAATCCATTGACAAAGCTATTTCTCCCGAGGTTTGACCCTTTTTAATTTGCTCTGTTTTGTCGGATGCCTTTTTATATTCTCCCAGACTGTCAGTGTTGCATCCTGCTAATGATAATGAAAACAATATAATAAGAATTAAAATAAATATTCGTCTTGTGCTTTTCATTTAAACCGCTCCTTTACAATTTATTATCTTTACAATAACATATTACTTAATATTCAAACAATCTTCTAGTAACTTAAATCACATATTTTGATTATTAACATATGACTTTTTGCACAAAAAAGCTGCCGAATATTTTCCTATGCTGCGACAATCCTACTTTAACATTAAACAAAGCATTTTACCGAAAGGAAATTTTACTGTACAATAAAAAAATCCTCCGTTAAAAAGAAGATTTTTAATGTCCGACAGCACTGAACAAATCATTTTTTATTGAAAAGACAGCAAGCTGGGTTCTGTCTCTTAAATCCAGCTTAATAAGTATTCTTGTAATATGATTTTTAACAGTTCCCTGACTTATAAACAGCTTATCTGATATTTCCTTATTGTTTTTACCCTCTGCAATAAGTCTGCAAATATCTATTTCTCTTTCAGTCAGCATTTCTACCCTAGAATCTGTTGCTTTAGCCTGATTGCTCTTTGCCATCTCTGAAAATTTATCTATTACCTTTACTGCAACCTCAGCTTGGATCAAGGCTCCTCCGTTATAAACCGTTCTTACGGCTGCGGCTATATCTGATGGTGATGTGTCCTTTAGCAGATATCCTGATGCACCGTTTTTCAATGCTTCATATATAAATTCATCGTCATTGAAGGTAGTAAGAACTATTATTTTTATATCAGGGAAATCCCTTTTTATCATACCCGTAACCTCTACACCGTTCAGTTCAGGCATTTTGATATCCATTAGAATTACATCGGGTCTTTTTATCCTGCATACCTCATAAGCTGATCTGCCATTATTTGCTGTCCCACATATTTCAATATCATTCTCTTTTTCTAAAATCAATTTTAGCCCTTCAACTAAAATATCTTGATCATCAGCCAATAATACCTTTATCATTTTTTCCCTCCAAATAAAGATTTCCCTCAATAATAAAGCCGTTTTCATTTTTGTATTCAAGTCTGCCGTTATACGCCTCAACTCTTTCTCTTATACCCTTTAAACCATACCCTTCCTTTATAGCTTTTACACCTGTTCCGTCATCCTTTACTAAAAAACTTATAGCTTCATCGGAGTAATTAATATTAATCCATATAGTCTTAGCTTTTCCGTGCCTTATTGCATTAGTCATAGATTCCTGGATTATTCTGTATAAATCTGCATTAATTATTTGTTTTTTCTCCGTACATTTTCCTGTTATCTCAAGATTAACAGCTGCTCCGGTTTTTTCAGAAAAATCATCAATTAGACTTCTGATTGCTTCTTCGGAGGAAACAGCCGAATCCGCTCCTCTCAAGGTTTCTACAACTTCTCTGATTTCAGTTAAGCTATCCTTTGCCGTTTTAACAGAGCTTACAAGCAAATTTTCAGCTCTTGTTTTGTCCTCCTTGAGAAAAAGCTTCGCCATTTGAAGCTGCATAATCAGTGCTGTCATATTGTGACCTAAGGAATCATGTATATCTCTTGCAATTCTGTTTCTTTCTTCTATTACCGACAGCCTTTTAACCTCATCGTTGTATTCCTTAAGCTGCTTATATGCAGCTAAAAGCTCCTTGTAAAGTATTTCCTTTCTTTCTCCCTCTTTTTTGTTATATTGGGCAAAGGTTGCAATTACCAAAATTAATATATTGAACATTAGAAAGAAGGCCATTTGAGAAATGCTGGAGAGATTGAATTTATAATAAATAAGGTATGCATATTTTATCATTGATACAAATAACGTTATTAAGCCGATTATAATACCTTTTTTCATATCCATCAGCAGGGCTGCTTCAAATAAAATAACTATATAAAAGGAATGAAAGAAATAATTTATTAAAAGCCTTGAATTATATTCCAAAGAATAAGCCAATATTATATTTAAAATGAATGACAGAAAATATAATTTACTGTCACGTTTTAGGAAGCTTCTATAAAAATCAACAGCCAAGTAGCAAATAAAAACAGCAATAAGAATAATCACTCTGAGCTGCTGTGCATTTTCAAAATATAAGGCAGCAATAAACAGAACAGTTAATACTATACATTTTATCAAATTTATAAGTTTTATATTTTTGTCCATAGATACACTCGCTTATTTATGATAAAATATTATACAATATTTACTAATTAATTTCTACAGTTATATTAAAATAAAAAAATATTTGAAATCAGCCCACTCTTGCCATCAAGAAAAAAGAAGAGCATTTTTCGTCTTCTGCTCTCCTTTAAATAAATATCATTTTTAAATTAGCTTTCTTTCCACCATTTGTTTAACCACAAATGTTGCAACATGATTTGCATAGCTGCCTGAGCCGAAGCCTGCATCATAGCCCAGCTCCTGTGCCAGCTCATGAGATATACGGGGTCCGCCGCATACAAGAATTATTTTATCTCTTATTCCCTCTGCCTCAAGCATTTCTGCAAGCTGAGTCAAATTTGAAATATGAACATCCTTTTGTGTCACTATCTGAGAAACCAATATTGCATCTGCTTTCGCTTCTATTGCCTTTGAAATCAGCTCTTCATTTGAAACCTGAGAGCCAAGGTTAATAGCTTCGATACCCTTATATCTTTCGAGACCGTAATTACCGTCAAAGCCCTTCATATTCATTATTGCATCTATGCCGACTGTGTGAGCATCGGTACCGGTACATGCTCCGACTATTACAACATCTCTTTTTATATTTTCCTTGATATAATCTTCAACACCGTATTTATCCATGAATTCCATATCAACCTTTTGAACCTCAATAGATGTATAATCTACAGTATGGGTACATTTTCCGTACATTACAAAATAAGTATAGCCGATACCTAAATCCTTTGAATAAACAACAGAAGGATCCTCAAAGCCCATTTTTATAAGCAGCTGTCTGGCTGCCTCGCCGGCCTCATCACCGTATGGTACGGGCAATGTAAAGCTCAGCTGAACCAT
>DAIUCB010000106.1:0-9142 GCA_036846385.1 Bacillota bacterium
TTATTCCGGAAAAGCCGTCGATTTTCCTTATGGTGTCAAAAACTGACTTTAGCTCATGAATATTTGCCGGGTTTTCCCCATTTTCCCGTGCAATCTCATATGCTTGAATTTTTTTAGCGTGGCTGACATAATTGGGATCCTTTCTGCCAAGAGTAAACTCAGCAAGCTTAACGGGGTTGGATCTATATGATGAGGTTTCACCTGAAGGTATTATTTCATCAGTAGTAGTTACCGCATCTGTAATATATGTTACTACCTTAACCAATATGCTGTCTGTCAATTCAGGCATATCAGGCCATGGCTTAATATTCGGTCCAAGGACTAATTCAGACGAAGGATTTTCCTTACCATAATAATCACATATTCTTTTATCATAAACAGTTTTATCAAAATAATATATTTTGTTTGAATAATCAACATTTATTTCATCAGCGCCCGTTAGAATACCTCCTTTGAGTGCAGTTGCAGCAATTGACCTGGAATCCATTAAGGCTACCATTGAAGTTTGTCCTTCTGTTGGCTTTGAACCGTCTCTGTTGGGGAAATTTCTTGTAGCATGCCTTATGGAAAGCTCATTGTTGGCAGGGGTATCGCCGGCACCGAAGCATGGACCGCAGAAGGCAGGCTTTATAAGTACCCCGGCTGCCATCAAATCGGCAACAGTTCCGTTTTTAACCAGTTCCATATATGCAGGTTGACTTCCCGGATAAACACTCATTGAAAAAATACCGTTTCCTATAGATTTACCTCTTAAAATATCAGCTGCAGCAACGATATTGTCAAAGGTACCGCCGGAGCATCCGACTATTATGCCTTGATCAACATGAATATTGCCATTTATTATCTTGCTCATTAAATCAATTTTAACTTCATTAGATTCAAAGGTTTTTATACTTTCCTTTTCTATTAAATCAAATATATCTCTTGGATATTTCTTAACATCTTCAATTGTATAAACATTGCTTGGATGGAAAGGAAGAGCTATTGACGGCTTTATTTGTGATAAATCAATTTCTACCATTCCGTCATATATAGCTATACTATCGGGCTTCAGCCTGATATAAGCTTCCGGTCTGCCATGAACTTCATAGTATTCTTTAACCTTATCGTCAGTTTCCCATATTGAGCTCCAGCAGGTAGTTTCGGTAGTCATAACATCTATGCCGTTACGATATTCTATAGGGAGGCTTTCTATTCCGTCTCCTATAAATTCCATTACTTTATTTTTTACAAAGTTGTTATTATATACTGCTTTAATTATAGTTAACGCAACATCCTGAGGACCGACTCCCGGATTAGGCCGTCCTTTTAAAAATACAGCTACTACATCCGGAGCTTTAATATCATACGTTTGCCCGAGGAGCTGTTTAGCCAATTCGCCTCCGCCTTCTCCCACTGCCATTGTACCGAGAGCACCATATCTGGTATGGCTGTCGGAGCCAAGTATCATGCTTCCGCATTTTGTCATCATTTCTCTGTTATAGGAATGAATGACAGCTAAATTAGGCGGTACATATATTCCTCCGAATTTTTTGGCTGCAGATAATGCAAATTTGTGGTCATCCTCATTAATTGTACCGCCTACAGCACATAGACTGTTATGGCAATTTGTCAATACATAAGGGACCGAAAATTTAGTCATACCGCTTGCCATTGCGGTTTGAATGATACCGACATAGGTTATATCATGTGATGTTATTGAATCGAACTTTAGCTTAAGGTTATCATAATATTCAGAGCAGTTATGATTGCTTAAAATTTTATATGTTATTGTACCCTTTCTGGCTTCCCATACATCAAGGTTTTTTCCTTCTCTGTTCCTCACTGTTTCAGAATAGTTTTCATCCTGTGAGATTACTTCACGTCCGTTAAGAACTAAAACATAATTGTTTATTAGCTTAATCAAATAATGTGCCTCCTTTTTCATTATATTAATGATTGTACATATTCTTTGTTAAGTGTATAATATAATCTATATATAGTCTAATATTTTTATTATTATATAATATATAGGGAATTCCTATGAAAGGAGAGTTATTATATGAATGATCGTGAATTGATTTATATCAAAACGATTGCCGAAACAAAAAGCATTTCCAAAGCAGCTAAAAAACTGTTTATTGCACAGCCTTCATTAAGCCAAGCAATACAAAAAATTGAAGAATCTCTTGGCACAAAGCTTTTTATCAGGAATCATGACGGGATGACCTTAACCTTAGCGGGAGAAAAATATTATTTGGCAGCTATAGAAATACTGAATATCTATAATGATTTTCAAAATGAGGTAACATATATTAATGATTTGAAAAGGGGAAGAATAAATGTAGGTATAACAGGATTTATGGGAACCTACCTTCTGCCAAGGCTTATACCTCTATTTACTAATAGGTTTCCCAATATCGAGTTATATGTAAATGAAATGAATTCTACATTACTGGAACAAGCCTTGCTGGACGGAACTATTGATTTTGCAATAATGCATAATCATCCATTGAAGGAGAATAAGTCTATTCATCATGAAATGATATATAGAGACCCTTTTTTGCTTGTAACAAAAAAAAATCATAACTTATCAAAATTCAGCAAAATTAAGGAGGATTATCCACACCCTCTGATTGATTTAAATTTATTCAAGGATGAAAGATTCATTATGCTTGAAAAAAACAAAAGAATCAGACAGGTATGTGATATTATTTTTAATATAGCAGGGATAAATCCAATTACCTCTTTAACTCTGCAAAACTATGAAACAGCAAGAAGAATAGCAAGCACAGGCTTTGGTGTAACCTTGGTACCGCTGCAATATATAAAGATATTCGAAGGTCAGTATGATGCTGATTATTATTTTATCGATAACAACAAATATGCTTTTTGGGATACATGTATAGCTACAAATCCCAACATGTATTTATCAAAAGCATCAAAGGTGTTTATTGATATGATAATTGAATATTTTAAAACAAATCAGCCAATATAAGAAAATAGTATTTTATTAATATAATTTTTAATCGGAGGTGCATAATGCTAAAGGAATCGTTTTCAATACCATGTTCAATAATAAGAGGAGGCACAAGCAAGGGAGTATTTTTTTTGGAGGATTCGCTTCCTAAGGATAAGGAGATTAGAGATAAGGTTATTTTAAGTGCTTTTGGAAGTCCTGATACAAGACAAATAGATGGGTTAGGCGGCGCCAATTCTCTGACAAGCAAGGTTTGTATAATCAGACCGTCAAATAGGGAGGATGCGGATGTAGATTATACATACGGACAGGTAGGTATTGATAGAGGTATTATTGATTGGAGGGGAAACTGCGGGAATATGATTTCAGCGGTTGGTATTTTTGCAATTTCTCATAATCTTATAGAGACAAAGGAGATGATGACAACAGTAAGAATTTATAATACTAACAGTAATAAAATAATACATGTAACATATCCCATTAAGGATGGTCAAATAATATCGGAAGGAGATTATGCTATACCCGGAGTTCCGGGAACGGGTGCAAAGCTGAAGGTGGATTTTTTAGATCCGGCAGGGTCAGTCACAAAAAAGCTGTTACCTACAGGTAATGTGAAGGATTATATAAAAACGAAAGCTAAAGATATATTTGAAGTGTCTGTAATTGATTCAGGGAACCCGGTTGTTTTTGTTAAGGCAGAATCGATAGGTCTGAGGGGAACAGAGCTGCCTGCTGAAATTGAGAGTATGAAAGAAAAAATGTCATTACTCGAGGAACTGAGAGGTATTTGTGCAGAAATAACAGGTATAGGAAAAAGTTTTGCTTACCCGAAAATTTGTATCATATCAGCTTCTGCTGACTATATTAATTCTGAGGGTATTATTATAAAAGCGGAACAGGTCGATTTGTCAGCAAGAATGGCTTCCCTTCAAAAAATGCACAGTGCATTTGCAGTTACGGGAGCCATATGTACAGGTGCTGCCGCTAAAATAAAGGGAACAATAGTCAATGAAACTGTCAGCGATAGAGCAAGAAATTCAAACACTATAATAATCGGTCAGCCCTATGGTCCTATGGAGGTTACGGTTGAAATCAAGGATGATATGATTATTAAGGAAGGGATATATAGAACAGCACGAAAGATATTGGACGGAGTTGTATATATTCCATATTCAAAAATTCAATAGCAAAAGACAAAATGTACTAAAATATATCTATAGGAATAACCTATAGAGCATATAATTTATTTATATTTGCATAGCGATAATAGATATTATATAATTGTATACAATGATTGTATACAATTTTTTATTTTTAATAACGGTATTCAGTATGTAACTTTTTGAAAGCATCATGTTAACATGGCAGATTTTAAATGAAGGTGAAGCTATGAATGAATTGGAAAGGCTTTCTAAATTTATTGTCGACTTAGATTTAGACAAGATATCTAAAAATGTAACTGAAACAGCAAAGCTATGTGTTTTGGATTCTTTTGCCGTTGCCGTAGGTGCCTCAAAGGATGAATTGGTTGAAGGAATAATTCATGAATATAAAGCTTTATATCCTAACAGCAATGAAAATGATGTTTTTGTATGGGGGCATAATATAAAGCTTCCGGTAGTACAAACAGTATTTTTAAATTCACTTATGGGTCACAGATTAGAATTGGATGATGTGCATACTAATTCTAAAACCCATATCGGAACCATAGTAGTTCCGACAGCTGTTTGCTTGGCCCAATATCTGAATTCTACTGGCAAAGAGCTTTTAGAGGCTGTAATTTGCGGCTATGAGATTATGTCAAGAATCGGAATGGGATTCGGAGTTTCAAGTCATCGAAACAAGGGATGGCATGTTACCTCTACTGCAGGGACCTTCGGAGCGGCTGCTGCGGCTGCAAAATTATTTAAATTAAATCAAAAAGAAACTACATCATCTCTCGGGATGGCAGGGACTCAGTCATTTGGGCTATGGGCTTTTCTGGAGGATAGTGCAAGCTCTAAGATTTTACATCCGGCCAGAGCAGCTTCCAACGGAGTTGAAGCAGCATTTTTAGCTAAAGCAGGAATGACCGGTCCGAGAAGTATATTGGATGCAAAGGATGGAAGCCTTTTTAGAGCAATGTCCGAGGAATATGATTTGTCATTGGTTACAAAAAACTTAGGATTAGAATATGAAATATTAAAGGTAGATAACAAGCCTTACCCGTGCTGCCGGAGTACACATTGTGCGATAGATTCAGCTCTGAACTTAAGAAGAAATTATAATATAGACATAAATCAGATTAAGAATATAGAGATTGATACCTATCTGGTAGGCTATAAGCAATGCGGACTTACAGATGGCAGCAAAAATCCTATTACATCTACGGAAGCGAAGTTTTCTACGCCATATACCTTTGCCGCTGCTCTGATTGACGGGCAAATATCTCTTGAGCATTTTACAGTAGAAAAAATCAGGAAACAAGGGGTACAGACTCTTTTAAAAAAAATTATTGTACAGCCAAGTGATATATTTACTGACAGATATCCTGAACATTGGGGATGCCGTACCAAAATTCATATGATTAACAATCAGGAATATGAAGTTGTAATAAATGATGCGTTAGGGAGCGTATATAATCCCGTATCACCTAAGGAGATTATAAAAAAGGTTATTCCACTGTTAAAAACTGCATATATCGAAAACGATATCATCAATAATATACTTAATATTGACAACTTACAAAGTCTATCCTTTGAATGCTTTATGGTTTAAGTATAGACTGAACAATTTAGTGATTGACTTTATGAATCGGAGGAATGAGATTGACAAAAATTACAGTTCCATATGGCAATTGTTACCAAACTGCTGAGGTTCAGGATGATATAAATGTCGAATTAATTGATTTTCATAAGGTAAGCATTGCAGAAGATGAAGCTTTAATGCTTAAAAATGCAATGGATAATCCGATAGGCACTCCCAGGCTTGAGGATATGATAACTGATAATGATAAAATACTTATCGTTGTTAATGACCATACAAGACCGGGACCTAATATAAAAATTGTAAAGGAGGTAATAGGTAGATTATTAAGACGTGGTATAAATCCAAGTCATATTAAATTCATTATTGCCACGGGAAGTCATAGAATGCCTTCAGACAGAGAATTACAGGATATAATCGGAATTGATATGATGTCACGATTTGAGGTAATAGCTCATCAGTGCAGAGATGAAAAAAACTTGATATATTTGGGCAAATCAATCTATGATGTTCCGATATATGTAAATAAAGCCCTTGCAGATTGTACATTCTGTATTCTGACAGGGCTGATATCACCTCATCATTCTGCCGGCTTCAGCGGAGGCAGAAAGAGCATAGTTCCGGGATTGGCAGGGTTTGAAACTTTAAAAATACATCATTCCTTACCTATAAGACCATATGAACCCGCAATGGGGTATATTTATAATAACCCGTTTCATGAAGTTGCTCTGGATGTTGCGAAAAAAACAAACGTAAAATTTATGATTAATGCGGTTCAAAATCCGCTTAAGCAGAATATTGCATTTGTTGCAGGTGATTTGGTTGAAGCACATAAAAAAGGAGTTGATATATGCAGAAATGTCAGTGAAGTAATAATTGCGGGAAAAGCAGATATTGTTATTGCAAGTCCGGGGGGATATCCAAGAGACAGAAATCTGTATCAATCACAGAAGGCTCTTTCGGTTGCCGAAACCTTAGGAAATCCGGATTGTACCTTTATTATTTCTGCTGAAAGTAAAGATGGATATGGAGAGGGTGTATTGAAAGAATGGCTGGAATCAGCCAATAATCCTCAAGAGGTAATAGACAGATTTACAAGTGAAGGCTATGATGTCGGCAGTAATAAGGCATTTATGTTTGCAAGGGCGATGCTTAAAGGTAAAATAATTATTGTATCGGAGCATCTAAATAAAGAAGAACTTGAAAGAATGATGTTGGGTTGGGCTCCAAGCCTTCAAGAAGCCATAAATATGGCAATAAAGAAAAAGATCCCAAATAAAATACTCGTATTGCCAAATGCAGTAAATATAATTCCTAAAATTGAAAAGGAGAGGTAAACAATGAAAAATAGAATTTTATTAATTGTTTTGTCGCTAGTTTTAACATTATCACTGATAGGCTGTAGCTCTGAAACTCAAAAACCTGCTGAGCCGCAAAAAGAAAAAGCATGGAAATTTGAAAGACCAATAGAAATAATAATACCATTTGGTCCCGGAAGCGGTACAGATACAACAATAAGAGCTTGGGCTCCGTTAATGGAAAAGGAATTGGGAGTTACTATAAAAATCAACAACGTTGAGGGTGCCGGCGGAATTAAGGGTGCTGAATTCCATGCAAATCAGCCTGCAGACGGATATACCTTTGCTATGTATACACCGTCACATATTATTGCGGCAGTAGATAAAACTGCTAACTTTGACATATTAAACGATACTGTTCCTGTTGTAAGACTTGTTCAGGATACTAACGTTATATTAGCAGGGAAACATACACCGTACAACAATTTTGAAGAGCTTGTTAAATACTGTAAAGATAATCCCGACAAGAAACCTACATTAGGTATGATGTCTATAAAGGGTATCGACGGTGCTTCAGCTAAACAGCTGTGCGACGTAGCAGGTATTGATTTGTCATTCATACCATATGCAAGCGGTGCAGAGGCTAATGCAGCTATAATGGGAGGACACTGTGATATGGTTCTTACAAGTCCTTTTGACGGAAATAAATATTTGGAATCCGGAGATATGAAGGGTATCGTTCTGTTAGCTGAAAAAAGAGCTTCAAATATGCCAAATGTACAATGTACAGGCGAATTGAAATATGATGCATATATCGGACCTTGGAGAGGTATCGTTGCTAAAAAGGGTACTCCTCAAGGAGCTATAGATGCATTGGAAGCAGCAGCTATAAAGGTTAATGAAATGAAGGAATGGATTGATTGGAAGGGTACAGTTGGATTGAATGACAGACCGGGCTTTGCAAATCATGAAGCTTTCAAAAAAATATGGATGGAATATTACGAAACAATGAAAAAGTTAAGAGAAAAATAAAAATATTGTAAATTAACATTTTTTAAATATAACCTCCTAAGCAAATCATAAATTTCTTAGCATTATAGGAGGTTATATTATATATTATTTATAGCTTATTATATTTTTATAAAGGAGTGGACTGAATGGTTTTAGAATTAGGGTTTAATATTGCCTTATTGGTATTTTTCATCTATTGTTTTTTCTATGTAGGAGCAATAGCGCCGGAAGCTGTTAAAGGTCAGATGGACGGTGCTCAATGGCCTCAAATGATAATTGTTTTATTGGTTATTTTCCTTGTCATTAACATAATCAAGGTTTACAGAAGCAGAAAGCCGGACGAAGGCTTTAAAATTGATTTTAATATAAAAAAGATAATTCATAGTAAGCTATTTATAGGCAGTATACTAATGCTTGTATATACATTTTTATTGGATTATACAGGATTCATAGCTACATCAATTGTGTTTTTTATGTTATATTCACGTCTGTTAGGAGAAAAGAGAGTAAAAACATTACTAATTTCTTCAATTATAAGTGTATTGATTTTATATGTTGTATTTAATGTAGCATTAGATATAATGCTTCCGAGAGGAATGGGAATATTCAGAAATTTTGCACTATTAATTGAGTCATTAATTTAAGGAGGCATCAGAATGGAATTAATTAAAATGGGTATACAAGTAGTTTTTGTACCAAGTACACTTCTATTGATTTTTTTCGGTACGGTTATAGGTGTTATATTTGGTGCTCTCCCGGGAGTCAGTGCTTCAATGGCAGTAGTATTGGGCTTAACCTTTACTTATGGGTTAGATCCTGTAACCTCAATAGCATTTCTTGTTGCTGTTTATTGTGCCGCAATAACAGGCGGCGGTATTACCGCAATATTATTTAAAATACCGGGTACGCCTTCAAGTGCACCTACTACCTTTGACGGTCATCCTATGGCACAAAATGGTCAGCCGATGAAGGCTTTAAGTATTTCATTGATTTGCTCTGCAATAGGCGGAACGGCTGCGGCAATTTTAATGTTTTTGATAAGCCCTCAGCTTTCAACAGTAGCGCTAAAATTTGGTCCGTCCGAATTGTTTGCAATCTCATTTATGGGATTGTCAGTGTTAACTGCTCT
>DAIUCB010000107.1:0-9092 GCA_036846385.1 Bacillota bacterium
AGCTTTGGGGTATTGCAGACAGAACAGATTTCGATTTAAAAGCACATATGAATACCTCCGGTGAGGATTTATCCTATCAGGATCCGATAACAAACGAAAAATATGTTCCATATTGCATAGAGCCTTCCTTAGGAGCCGACAGAGTTATGCTTGCATTAATGCTTGATGCTTATAACGAAGAAATTTTAGATGACGGTACCGACAGAGTTATATTGAAGCTTCATCCTGCAATTGCGCCATTTAAAGCAGCAGTTTTGCCTTTGACCAAAAAATTGAACGAACAGGCAACAGAGCTTTATACAAATTTACTTAAGCATTTTAATGTTGATTATGACGATGCAGGAAGTATAGGCAAAAGATACAGAAGACATGATGAAATAGGTACGCCATATTGTATTACCTTTGACTTTGAATCACTTGAGGATAATGCCGTAACAATCAGAGACAGAGATACTATGCAGCAGGAAAGAATAAAAATTGAAGAGCTGGTAACCTTTATCAATAAAAAAATAAGCTTTTAAATACAACACAACATTTGAAGCAATTTGTTGTACAGAAAGAGGGGATAATTATTAAACTATCAGACAGACAAAACACAATAATAGAAATAATTGAAAATAATCAACCGATAACCGGAGAATCTATTGCTGACAAAATCGGGCTTACAAGAGCAACTCTAAGACCCGATCTGGCGGTGCTGTCAATGTGCGGCTTAATAGATGCTAAGCCAAAGGTGGGATACTTCATATCAAACAAAAAAAGCAACAGGGATATTTTTGAAAAATTATCTGCCATAAAGGTATCAGATATAAAATCTCTGCCTGTAGCTGTTGCCGAATCAACAAGTGTCTATGATTGTATAGTTACCCTTTTTTTAGAAAATGTCAGCACTCTTTTTGTTATTGATAAGGACAATCTAAAGGGTATCGTTTCAAGGAAGGATTTGTTAAAAGCATCAATGAGCGGCGGGGATTTGAGTACTATACCTGTAGGTGTTATTATGACCAGAATGCCTAAAATTGTATGCTGTACTGAGGATGAAACTATACTTGACGCAGCAGAAAAAATTATCGAGAATGAAGTTGAATGTCTTCCGATAGTAGAAACTATGCCAAAGGGCTGCATGAAAGCAGTAGGAAGAATTTCAAAAACAAATATTATAAAGGTTTTGTTGGAAATAACAAAGTAGAGGTGAAGCGTCATGGAAAAAATAATCATATATGCAGTTTCTGATTCTATGGGTGAAACTTCAGAGCAGGTAGCAAAAGCAGTAATAAGACAATTTGATTTGGCAGAATTCGAAATAAAAAGAGTCCCCTATGTAAATGACAGAGAAACAATAGATAAATTGATATTAAAAGCATCAAAAGAAAATTCATTCATAGTATTTACAATTGTTGTGGAGGAGCTTAGAAATTATATAGCCGATATGGCCTCAGAACATAATATAGGAGCTGTAGATGTATTGACTCCTGTATTATTGCCATTAGTTAAGCAGCTGGGACTGACTCCGAAAAGAGAGCCGGGTATTTTAAGAAAGCTTGATGAAAAATACTTTAAAAAGGTTGAAGCAATTGAATTTGCAGTTAAATATGATGACGGAAAGGATACAAGAGGTATTTTGCTTGCCGATATAGTATTAATAGGTGTATCCAGAACCTCAAAGACGCCCTTGTCGATGTATCTAGCTCATAAAAATATAAAGGTAGCAAATATACCTTTGGTACCTGAGGTAAGTATCCCGAATGAACTAAGTCTGATACCCTCTAAAAAAATAATCGGATTAACTCTTGACAGCGAACATTTAAATAAAATCAGAAAAGAAAGATTAAAAGCAATGGGACTTAAGGATACTGCCAATTATGCAAGTTTGGAAAGAATTTTAGCAGAGCTTGAATATTCGGAAAAAATTATGAAAAAACTGAACTGCAAAATTATAGATACAACGAATAAGGCAGTTGAAGAATCGGCAAGTATAATACTTGATTATATTGATGATAATAATGAATAATAATAAATTCAATATTTTTTAAAATAATAAGAAGGTGAGATCGTGAACATAAGAGAAACCTATGAGCTGTTTGAAATTGAACATTTATCTGAAATGGCCGCTAAAAGCAAGCTTTCAAAGGGTAGAAATTATGAAGAACCAAAATGTGAAATAAGAACTGAATATCAGCGTGACAGAGACAGAATTATTCATTCAAAAGCATTCAGAAGACTTAAGCACAAAACTCAAGTATTTTTATCTCCCGAAGGAGATCATTACAGGACGCGACTTACTCACACATTAGAGGTTTCCCAGATAGCCAGAACTATAGCACGCAGCTTAAAATTGAATGAGGATTTAACGGAAGCAATTGCCCTTGGTCATGATTTAGGTCATACTCCCTTTGGCCATACCGGTGAGAAAATACTGAATCAGCTAGTGCCTTCCGGCTTTAAGCATAACGAACAAAGTCTTAGAGTAGCAGACTTTCTGGAGATAAGAAACGGAAAACAGGGTTTAAATCTCACCTTTGAAGTAAGAGACGGAATCTTAAACCATCCCCTTGGTTATAAGGCTGCAACCTTAGAAGGTCAAATAGTAAGTATATGTGACAGGGTAGCATATATAAACCATGATATAGACGATGCCGAAAGAGCTAATATTATAAGATTAGAACAGATACCCGAAGAATACCTTAAGCACATTGGATATACTCATGGAGAAAGAATTAATACGATGATTTTAAATATTATCGAAAACAGTAAAAATTCTGTTGAAATTAAAATGAGTAATGAAATATCTGAATGTACGGCAAAGCTCAGAGAATTTTTATTTGAAAATGTATATTTCAATAAGGTAGCGAAAAGCGAGGATGAAAAAACAACATTCATTATTGAAAGAATATTTGACTACTATAATAAACACTTTGATTTACTTCCTGATTTTTACTTAAAAATTTACAATGAAAATAACTTTTCCAAGGCTGAGGTTATAAAGGATTATATTGCAGGAATGACAGACCGGTATGCAATGAAGATTTTTGAAGATTTATATATACCAAAACCATGGAGAAATTAAAAAATAAAATTTAAAATTACTAATTGACAATTAACAATAATAATGTTATACTTTATTTTCAATGTTAAGATAATGGTGATATTATGCACTATAGATTGGATCCAGATGTAATTCAACGAATTACAGATGCAAATGATATCGTAGATTTAATTGAAGAATTTTTACCTTTAAAGAAGGTAGGGGCTAACTACAGCACTAATTGTCCTTTTCACAAGGAAAAGACCCCTTCCTTTGTTGTGTCTAAAGATAAACAGCTTTATCATTGCTTTGGATGCGGAGAAAGCGGTGATACACTTAAATTTCTTATGGAGTACAAAAATTTTACCTTCGCTGAAGCTGCAGAATTTTTGGCTAAAAGAGGAGGGATTGTTCTGGAGGAAATAAAAAACTCAAGAACCTTTAATAATAAAATTATAATTGACAAACTATTACAGATAAACAGGGAAGCAGCAACATATTTCTATAATAATATAAAAAAAAAAGATGATGTATTGAGCTATTTATTTTCCAGAAAAATAGATATTCCTGTAATAAAAAGATTTGGAATTGGATATGCTAACGCTGAATGGGATAATTTACTAAAGTATTTACTGGAAAAAGGCTTTACAGAGGATGAAATATTAAATACCGGCTTAATATGTAAAAACGAAAGCAAAAAAAAATATTATGACAGATTCAGAAACAGAATAATTTTCCCTATATTTGATATAAAAAAAAATATTATCGGCTTTGGCGGCAGAGTTCTGGATAATTCCCTGCCAAAATATTTAAATTCACCTGAAAGCATAATATTCAGCAAAGGAAATAATCTCTACGGTTTAGATATAGCAAAGGAAGCTGTAAAAAATAAATACTTCTTTTTAGTCGAAGGCTATATGGATGTTATTAAAATGCATATTAACGGTTATAATACTGCAGTTGCGGCCTTAGGAACTGCACTTACAGAAAATCAAATCAAGCTTATGAAACGATATTCAAAGGATTTTTATATTGCTTTGGATTCTGACGAAGCAGGACAAAAAGCAGCGCTAAAAGCTATGAATATGCTTAAGAGAAACAACCTTAACGGAAAAGTAATTATTCTTTCAGATGCAAAGGATCCTGATGAATTCTTGAATAAGTACGGGAAAGCAAAATTTGAAAAAAGTGTTGAAAATGCATTAGATTATTACGACTTTTTAGAGTTTCATTACAAAAATAATTATGAAAGCTCTGATAAGGTAGAATATATAAATAAATTTTTTGATAATATAATTAATGTAAACAGTGAAATCGAAAAGGAACTTATACTCGAGAAGCTATCTGCAAAAATGGGGGTATCAAAGGAATCTATAATACGAGATTATAACAAGAAAATTAATAAGGAAAAAACTTTTATTGAAAAAGCACATAAACCGAAATTAGAATTACAGGTGGAAAAAATAACTACATCTCATGAAATTGAGCTGATAAAACTGATTCTTTATAATAATGATTTAGCATTGTATCTAAAAGAGATAGTGAATGAAGAAACCTTTAAGGATTTGGAATACTATAGTATATTTGAAAAAATTTATGATTACAAAAAGCACAATCAAATTATAAACAGAGACAGCTTAGAAAAAATATTAAACGATAAAATGGATGTTGGTATTTTTGTGCAGGAAGATAATGTTGATTACAATAATTTAGAGGCTTTATTTATGGATTGTAAAAAAAGACTTAAAATTAAATACTATGAGAAAAGAAGAACAATTTTAAGCAACAGTATAAAACAATCTGATGATATTACTGAAAACAATAAAAAAATGAATGAAATTTTTAGCCTCGCTAAAAAAATTAAATCAACTAAAGAGGAGGTTTGCTAACCTATGAATGAGAAAAAAGATTTTGCTGTTATTAGTGACGATGATTCTGCAAAAAATGCTGAAGTATTAATTAAAATAGAATCCATTAAAAATAAGCTTATTGAAAAGGGCAAAAAAAATGGATTTATAACCTATAAAGAAGTAATAAGATCGTTTGAAAAATTAGATATAAATCCTGAATTCATAGATGACTTTTATAAAACTATCGAAGATAATGACTTGGAAATTCTAGGCTTTCAAGATGATATGATTCTTGAAAAGGTTGACGATGATATTGAGCCTGAGTTAAAGGAAGACCCGGATTTTATTGTTACACAAAGTGATGATGATATATTAAAGGGTATCAATATAGATGATCCTGTCAGAATGTATTTAAAGGAAATCGGGAAAGTACCCTTACTTTCTGCCCTTGAGGAAATAGATCTTGCTAAAAGAATGCAGGATGGAGATGAGGAAGCTAAAAAAAGACTTGCAGAGGCTAATTTAAGGCTGGTTGTCAGTATAGCGAAAAGATATGTAGGCAGAGGGATGTTGTTTTTAGACCTTATTCAGGAGGGTAATCTCGGACTGATTAAAGCGGTAGAAAAATTCGACTATACAAAGGGCTTTAAATTCAGCACATATGCTACCTGGTGGATTAGGCAGGCTATTACCAGAGCAATTGCAGATCAAGCCAGAACTATAAGAATTCCTGTTCATATGGTTGAAACGATTAACAAGCTTATAAGGATTAAGAGACAGCTGCTGCAGGAGCTTGGAAGAGATGCGACACCGGAAGAAATAGCGCTTGAAATGGAAATGGAGCCGGAAAAGGTCAGAGAAATACTTAAAATAGCTCAAGAGCCTGTTTCCTTGGAGACACCGATTGGAGAAGAGGAAGACAGCCACCTTGGCGATTTTATACCTGATGATGAGGTTCAAGCTCCATCAGATGTAGCTACATTTACCTTACTGAGAGAGCAGCTTTCGGCAGTACTCCATACCTTAACAGACAGAGAACAAAAAGTTTTGAGACTTCGATTCGGATTAGATGACGGAAGAGCAAGAACATTAGAAGAAGTAGGCAAAGAATTCGAGGTAACCAGAGAAAGAATAAGACAGATAGAAGCTAAAGCTTTAAGAAAGCTAAGACATCCAAGCAGGAGCAAGAAGCTTAAGGACTATCTGGAATAATAATAGTCATAATTTATTGATATAAGAGGGTACTACCCTCTATTTTTTTAAAGATTTGCAGGTGAAGAAAAATGAATAGATTAGAAACAATAAAATCAATGGTATCAAAATGTGAAACTGCTGCGGATATCGGAACCGACCACGGATATGTGGCAGAAATGCTGCTGACAGATAATACCGCTAAAAAAGTAATAGCGACAGATTTAAACAAAGGTCCGTTAAACAGAGCAATAGAATATATGACTTCTAAAAAATTAAATTTGAAATGTGACTTCAGATTAGGAAGCGGATTAACCGTTTTACAAAAAAATGAATCAGATGCAATCATTATTGCAGGTATGGGAGGAGAATTGATAGCTGATATATTAAGTACATCAAAGGATATTGCTTTCAGTGCTAAGCAGCTCATACTTCAACCAATGACAGCATACGATAAATTAAGAAAATTTCTGTATGAAAACGGATATAAGGTTACAGACGAAAATATCGTCAAGGAATTGCATCATTATTATTTCGTAATAAAAGCAGAGCCAGGCAGAGATAAAATAGACAATGAGATTTATTACGAAATAAGCAAGCATTTATTGGATAAAAAGGATCCTGTAATGTATGAATATATTGAAAAGCTAATCAAAACAAACAATAAGATAATACAAAGCCTCGAAGGAACAGGGAATATTGATTATAAAGAAAAAATTGACAAGCTTAAATATAAAAATAATATTATAATGGAGCTGATAAAAAAATGATTCTTGATGATTTATTAAAGCTATTGGAACGGGAATTGAAATTAAAAACGCCTGAAAGCTGGGATAACAGCGGATTGCAAATAGGGGATATTGACAGTGATATTAAAAAAATATTGATTATCCTTGATTTAGATAAAGAAGCAGTTAAATTTTCAGCAGAAAATAATATTGACTTAATAATTACACATCATCCCTTTATATTTAGCCCTATAAAAACAATAGATTATAGCACCTATGACGGTCAGCTTATAAAGGATTTAATCATTAACGGCATAAATGTTTACAGCATGCATACAAGCCTTGACATGGCAGATTCCGGGGTCACAAGGGAGCTTGCAGAAAAGCTTGATTTTAAAGATTATGATATACTCCAAATAATAAATGTAATTGATGGCAGCGGGTATGGAGGAATATCCTCTGTTGAACCAATTAATATTAAAACATATGCCGGTAAAGTTAAAAAAGCTCTCAACTGCACAAGTATAAAATTATTTTGTAATGATTATAACCGAATTATACAAAAAGTTGCTTTTTGCGGCGGAAGCGGCAGTGATTTTATAGAAGCTGCTGTAGAAAAAGGAGCAGATTTGTATATAACAGGGGATATTAAATATCATGATGCTCAGGAAGCATTAAAATCAAATTTAGCCTTAATTGATGCGGGACATTTTTATACTGAATATCATTCGTTGAATAAAATTCTGAAGATTCTCAAGGAGCATGCATTAGATACTGTCTTAATTGACAGAAATACGGTACCGGAACTAATTATTAACTGAAAAATATAGCTTAAATATATTAGTTTTATATGAAATTTTTATGGTTAATATTTCAATTGACATAGTAAAAATAATAATGTAATATAGCATAGAGTAAATTATACAGTCGCATGCAGAAATGTATGAGGAAAGTCCGAGCTTCACAGAGCAAGGTGCCGGGTAATACCCGGTGAGGGTGACCTCAAGGATAGTGCAACAGAGAGATACCGCCGCTTAACAGCGGTAAGGATGGAAAGGCGAGGTAAGAGCTCACCAGCAATCAGGCGACTGATTGGCTATGTAAACCCCACCTGAAGCAAGACCAAGAACGGACCGTAGAGTGGCTGCTCGTCACAGTCCAAATGGTAGGTTGCTAAAGCCAATTGGTAACAGTTGGCATAGATAGATGACTGTTTAATACAGAACTCGGCTTATGTATTTACTCACCAACAATAAAAAAATCACCTGCAAAGAAAAAGATGCCGATGATTTTTTATTGTTAATATAACATAATTTCAGGGATAAACAGCAATCCTTGATTGTTTTCGGTCCTTTATCTGTGTAATATCGGTGATATTCTTTTGTAAATCAATACAGTAAATGCCGAAACTACAATTCCTTTAAATATATTAAAAGGAACCACAGCATAAAGTATAAAGGTTTTTAAATCCACTATAAGAGGATTTAAAGCGTTTCCCATATCTATAAAGGCTTGAAGCGGTGCTCCGAATACCTTAGCATATACCGGCAGCAGCAGAAAATAATTTAATAATGCTCCAACGACAGCTAAGGTTAATGTACCGACAGTCATCCCGATTATTGCAGTCTTAGTGGTTTTGTTACGTTTATAAATATAGCCTGCAGGAACTATCAAAGAGCAACCTATCAAGAAATTTGCCAATTCTCCTATACCTCCGGTTATTGTACCGTTCAAGATAAAATTCAGCAATATTTTGACCAATTCAATTATAATCCCTGCGATAGGTCCCAGAGCAAAGGCTCCGATCAAAACAGGTATTTCACTAAGATCAAGCTTGTAAAAATCCGGTGCAAACCATAAAGGCATTTCAATCAGCATTAAAACTCCTGCTACTGCTGACAATACGCCGATTTTTGTTAATGTTTTGATTCTCATTCCTTTTTTTAAAGATATTTCACCTTTCATTTTATTCCTCCCTGTGCTTTTGCACGATTTAAGATTAACAGAGATTAAAAAAACCTCTGAAATCTTCAGAGGCTATATTAGATAGAATAATCAATTGCTTAAGTAAACATAAGCTCTTCTACCATCCAGACTGTACTGTCGGTATTGGAATTGCACCAATTCAACCTTTCGGCTCGCGGACTGTCACCGCCGGTCGGGTATTTCACCCTGCCCTGAAGAATTTACAGCTTAATTATATCACGATTTTTTTCTTTGTAAAGCATTTATTGTATTTTTAACACGAAAAACGCATAAATGAGTTTTGCAATTAAACTATTGAAAGATTAAATTTTA
>DAIUCB010000108.1:0-8950 GCA_036846385.1 Bacillota bacterium
GGTTTAAAATGTTTATGGGAATTGATTTAATGTTGAGCTCTCTAAGCTCAAAGACCATATCAATTCGATCCTCCATAGTTTCTCCAAGCCCCATTATCCCTCCGCTGCATACCTCCAATCCGGCTCTTTTGGCAGCCTTTATAGTATTTATTTTATCTTCATAGGTATGGGTGGTACAAATATTTGGGAAATATCTTCGTGAAGTTTCCAGATTATTATGATAACGGACAACGCCGGCTTTTTTAAGCTTTAAAAATTGCTCATAAGTTAAAAGTCCATGAGAGGCACATAGAGAAATATCACAGGAAGCTTTAATATCGAGGTAGCTTTCACATATGCTTTCAATCTCATCCTCCGAAAGATTTTTGCCAGATGTTACGACAGAATAGCGAAGAATACCCTTACCGTAATTATATATAGCATCTTTTTTTATAGTGTCGGAGTCCAATAAAGGATACCTTTCAATATCTGTCTTAAAATATGAGGATTGAGCACAATACTTGCAATTTTCAGTACATCTGCCGCTTTTGCCGTTAATGATCGTACAAATATCGAAGGAATTTCCGCAATAATGAAATCTCAAATGATCTGCTGTATTGCACAATTCGTACAAATCGCATTCAGACAGATATAAGGCTTCAGCTTTGTTTATTAAATAGCCATTTATTATTTTATTTTTAAGTTTAATAAGCATATATTATATCTCCTTCGGAACATTAGGACTGAATATGGTTTTATTTAATATCGGAAGGAGCCGTTTAGCAAGAATTGCACTTATAAAGCATATTGCAATATCTCCAGGTACGGCAAGTATAAAGCAATATAAGAATAATGCCCATATTCCTATAGGAGAATTCATATAGAAATTAGCTATTAAATAGTAGTAAACCATACCGAGGAGGTATACAATTCCCAAGCCGGCAAAGCCTGCCAAAATTAATCCCTTGAAATTCAGGTTGAATAGTTTTTCTCTTATGCGTCCTGTTATATATGCACCTGCCGCAAAGCCTATGATATAACCGAAGGTTGGCTGCATTATGTATCCAATTCCTCCTCCCCCTGTAAATACGGGGAATCCCAACAGTCCTGACACAATGTAAATAATGACGGAAATAGTGCCCAGTCTGCTTCCGAGAAGAAGTCCAGCAAGAGTCGTAAACAGGAACTGTAATGTAAAAGGGACAAGGGGAATAGGAATTTTAATAAATGCACCTACTGCAATCAGCGCAGAAAAAAGTGAGCATAAAATCAACTCTCTCGTATTTATATTTTTACTTATCTTCAATTGGCAGCCTCCTTACGGTAATTTCCCCTGAATTCAAGGTTATGACCTCACCTTTTTTTGTTTCTACAACCAGACCTCCGCTATTGTCAATATCAATTGCTTTGCCGTAATTTTCAATGCTGTTTTCATAAAATACAATTTCCTTTCCCAATATCATGGATTGAGCTTTATATTCCATAATAAAATTGCTGTCCTCCAAATTATCGTATATGTCCAGGAGCTCATTGATTATCTCTGCTATCAATCGGTTTCTGGTTATACCGGTCGATTCGGATGTAAAAAGAGAGCCTGCTGTTTCCCTTATTTCATCGGGAAAATGCTCATCTGTTGTTTTAAAATTTATTCCGATTCCGATGATTATACTTTCAACCATTCTGCTTTCAAAATCAGTAACAGCCTCGGTTAAAATACCGCATACCTTTTTCCCGTTTACATAAATATCATTAACCCACTTAATTTCAGGTTTTTTATCAGTCAATGATTTTATTGCCCTGCATACCGCAACGGCTGATGCGGTAGTAATAAGCACAGCATTTGATATGTTTAAGTGAGGGCGCAATATCAAGCTCATATAAATCCCTGTTTTTGAAGGAGAGTAAAAGCTTCTTCCCATACGGCCTCTTCCGTTTGTTTGTTCCTCAGCAGCAATGACAGTTCCATGAACGGCATTTGTGACCAGCTGTTTTTTCGCTTGACTGTTAGTAGAGTCGATTGTTTTATAAACAATTATGGGAAGCTTTGAATAGCTTTCCTTTAAATGAGGTATAATTCCCTCTGATGACAGCAAATCGGTATTTTCATACAATCTGTAGCCCTTGTTTGTCGTCGCATAAATAGAATACCCTTCCTCCTTCAAGGAATTAATTGCTTTCCATATTGCAGCTCTTGAAACCTGAAGCTTGTCGGCCAGCTGTTGACCGGACACGCTGCTGTCTCTGTTGTTTTCCAATATTTGAAGTACGGATTGCTTCAATGACATAATTTCACCGCCTAGTTTTTTAAATTTATTTTAGCAAATGGAATATGTATTGTCAACTAAAAATAATAAATAAGTTTACAATTATTTAAAGTAAAATTAAATGTCTGTTTCAGCTAAGATAATATTTCTTGAATTATTTCAGCTATTGGGATATTGTAAATATATATTGTAAGGATTTAACAAAATAATTATTAAATATATCGCTTTAACGGAGAATAATATGAAAACAAAAATATGGGCTCACCGAGGAGCAAGCTGTTATGCTCCCGAAAACACTCTTGCAGCCTTTGAGCTTGCGTCAAAATATGGAGCAGATGGGGTTGAATTGGATGTTCAGCTTACAAAGGATAATGTGCCGGTAGTTATTCATGATGAAAGAATTGACAGGGTTAGCAATTATACGGGATATGTGAAGGATTATACTCTTAAGGAGCTTAAATGCTTCAGCTTTAACAATAAGCTTTCAGGATACGGTCATGTGGAAATTCCTACATTGGAAGAGGTATATGAGCTGATTAAGCCGACAAATATGACAGTAAATGTTGAACTTAAAAACAGCATAATACTTTATGACGGACTTGAGGAAAAAGTGTTGAAGACAGCGGAAAAAATAGGAATAGGGAAAAGAGTGATTTATTCCTCCTTTAACCACTACAGCTTGGTTAGACTGAAAAAAATCGATAGCAGTGTCAAAACAGGAATATTGTTTGCAGATGAGTTTATTGATATTCCCGAATATGCTTTAAGAATAGGTGTAGACGCACTTCATCCATCCTTGCATATTTTGCAGCTGCCTTGTTTTATTGAGGATAGCCGGGCAAAAAAGCTTCCACTGCACGTATGGACGGTTAATGAAGAGGAACATATGAGGCTGCTTATAAAAAATCAAATAGCTGCGATAATTACAGATAAGCCGGATTTGGCGAGAAAAATAGCAGATGAAAAATAGTTTGATTTTTTCAAAAAAATTGACTGTTAAAACAAAATTATGATATATTATTTTTAAATAATTTTGTAATAGCTTGACAATATCAAAGGAGAATCAAGATTTAAATGAATGAAACAGAAAATAATACAATAAATATAATAAATGCGAGAGAAAATAATTTAAAAAACATATCGGTAAGCATACCGAAGAAAAAGATCACCGTATTTACAGGTGTTTCAGGCTCGGGGAAATCCTCTCTTTGCTTGGACACAATAGCCGCAGAATCAAGGAGAGAGCTGAATGAAACCTTCCCAAGCTTCGTTCAGCAATATCTGCCCAAATATGGCAGACCTGATGTAGAAAGAATAGAAAATCTGCCGGTTACAATCGTAATAGATCAGAAAAAGCCGACTGCAAATTCACGCTCTACAGTCGGCACCTATACAGACATACACTCTCTCCTGCGATTGCTGTTTTCCCGTGTGGGAGTGCCCTTCGTAGGATATTCTGACAGTTTTTCTTTTAATCATCCCGCCGGGAAATGTCCTCGCTGCGACGGACTCGGTGTTGTTACAGATTTGGATATACATAAGCTGGTAGATTTTAATAAATCCCTAAACGACGAGGGCGTTATCAATTTTCCTGCCTTTACCACAGGTGCTTGGCGTTGGAAAAGATATGCTTACAGCGGACTATTTGATTTGGATAAAAAAATCAGGGATTATACAAAGGAGGAGCTTGACTTATTCCTTTATTCGCCCCAGATAAAGCTTAAAAATCCACCTTCCCAATGGCCGAAAACCGCAAAGTTCGAAGGTATATATCCGAGAATGTACAGAAGCATAATAAATACCAAGGAGGGAAAGCTGCATCAAAAAATATTGGAAAAGATGGTTACTACCGCAACCTGTCCGGAATGTAAGGGCTCCAGAGTAAATGAAAAAATCAGAAGCTGCAAAATCAACGGAAAAAGCTTAGCCGATATTGATGATATGATGATACCCGAGGTGATAGAATTTATAAAATCAATTGATCATCCCTTATCTCAGGATTTGAAAAGAGAGCTCGTAAAACGACTGACCGCACTTACGGATATAGGTCTGGGTTACTTGTCATTAAGCCGCAGTACAGGAACATTATCAGGCGGTGAGGCTCAAAGAATAAAAATTGCCAAATATATAAATTCAGCCTTGACGGATATGGCTTATGTCCTTGATGAGCCGAGTGTAGGTCTTCATGCCAAGGATATAGAGCTTTTGAAAAATTCACTTATTAAGCTGAAAAATCACGGAAATACCATATTGATAGTTGAACACCACAGAGAAATAATAAAAATGGCTGACTTTATAATTGATATGGGACCAAAGGCCGGAACACAGGGCGGAGAGATAATTTTTAAAGGCACCTATGATGAAATCATAAAGTCGGATAATTTAACAGGCAGGCTTTTAGAGAGAAAGGGAACAATTAAAAAGGATACAAGAAAACCTACAGGCTGGTTTTCTATAAATAATGCAAAGCTGCATAATTTAAAAAATGTTTCGGTTGAGCTTCCCTTGGGTATATTGACTGTGATTGCGGGAGTCGCAGGTTCCGGTAAAAGCTCGTTGATGGAATATTTTCAAAATAATTTTTATGAAAATGTGATTTCGATTAACCAAAAGGATATCGGAATAAATTTACGTTCCACTCCTGCAACATACCTCGATATATCTGACGGAATAAGGAATCTTTTCGCACATGAAAACAAAGTAGGTCAGTCACTATTCAGCTTTAATTCAAAGGGAGCGTGTCCTGCCTGCAAAGGAAAAGGAATTATCGTTTCTGATATGTCCTTTATGGATTCTATTGAAACTGTTTGTGATATATGTCACGGCAAAAGATTTTCTCAGGAGGTCCTAAAATACAGCTACCGAGACAAAAATATAGCAGATGTAATGGATTTAAGCGTGACAGAGGCTATTGAATTTTTTGAGGGTGAGTCTTTTATTGACAGACTTGAATCTCTGGAAAAGGTAGGTCTTGGATACATACATTTAAATCAGTCTATGTCAACCTTATCAGGAGGAGAGCTGCAGCGTGTCAAGCTTGCAAGTCAGTTAAATCAAAAGGGAGCTGTTTTTATACTTGATGAGCCGACAGACGGTCTTCATTTAGATGATGTGGGAAAGCTGATGAAGCTTTTTAATAACCTCGTTGATGAAGGAAACAGTTTATTTCTTGTTGAACACAGTCTTGATGTAATCAAGGATGCAGATTATATCGTTGAGCTTGGTCCCGGCGGCGGATTATCCGGCGGCAATATTTTGTTTACGGGCACTCCCGAGGAAATGCTGAGCTCAAAGATATCTGTGACAAGACCTTATTTAAAAGAATTCTGTTAAATAAAATTGTTTAAGCATAATATATTTAATAAATCGGAGGAAAAAATAATTTGCACACAAAAACTAAAAATATAATGCCATATGCTGCTGCCGTAATTTTTTCGGCAATATTCGGCTTAAGCTTCCTGTTTACAAAAAAAGCTCTCGTTACAATATCTGCCTTTAAGCTGTTATCCTTTCGTTTTTTGCTTGCTTTTATTGTAATGACAATATTGGTAATTTTTAAGGTGATTTCGGTAGATTTTAAAAACAAGCCATTTAAGGAGCTTATTATCACCAGCTTATCACAGCCGGTAATATATTTTATATTTGAAACCTATGCTATAAAATACACCTCATCCTCATATGCAGGCTTGTTTATTGCCTTGATTCCAATAGCTGTATCGATTATGGGCATTTACATATTAAAGGAATATCCGAGCAAGATACAATGGTGTTTTATAGTTTTATCTGTGGCCGGAGTTTTTTATATTTTATTAAATGATTTTACATCGATAAATGGGAATAATATGATAATAGGTACGGTTTTTTTACTGCTTGCAATTATTGCTGCTTCAATTTACAGCATATATTCAAGAAAAATTTCCGCTTACTTTACCTCCTTTGAAATAACATATTTTATGATGGGTGCGGCAGCTCTTGTATTTAACGGCACAGCACTGCTGATTGATATTGGGAACGGAAATATAACGGATTATTTCAAGCCCCTTTTAAGCAAGGAGGTTATGATTTCAGTATTGTATCTTGGAATTTTGTCATCTGTGGTAGCCTACTATCTGATGAATTATTCACTGTCAAAGCTGCCTGCATCCAGATCTACAATATTTGCCAACCTCTCTACTATTGTCAGTATAGTGGCAGGCGTAGCAATATTGAAGGAAACCTTCCGTTACTATCATGTAATCGGCTCGGTAATGATTTTGGCAGGTATTATAGGTACCAATTATTTCAGTACTGTGATTAACATAAAAAATCAGGGTGCAGAGGATAAGCTTTAGAAGAAGTATATTAAAGAAAGGATTAAGCTATGGATATTAAAAAGTCTCTGGAAGAATTGGATAAATTGTTTGCTGAAAAAAAGATAAATGAGGTTGATGGATTTTTGAAAGGCAAGCTTAAGGAAGCTGAAGAAGAAGACGACACAAATTCTATAATTACTCTTGTCAATGAATTAATCGGTTTTTACAGAGTTACAAGCCGATTTAATGATTGCTTGGTATACTGTGATTACATAGTATCATTGATGGAGGAACTAGAGCTAAAGGGTACAATACCATATGCAACAACCTTGTTGAATGTCGCAACTGCGTTGAGAGCAGCAGGAAAATCAGAGGAGGCTCTGGAATACTACAGTCAGGTTTTGGAAATATATATAGTAAATTTGAAAAATAATGATTTCAGATTTGCCAGCCTGTATAACAATATGAGTTTGCTTTATCAAGAAATGAAGGAATATAATAAGGCCTGTGACTGTCTGAAAAAAGCTTTGGAAATAGTAGTGCAGTACAAGGGAAGTGAAATAGAAGCAGCAGTTACCCATTCAAATCTTGCTATGTCTCTGTTAAAGCTTGATAAAACAGATGAGGCAGTAAAACATATAGAAGAAGCCTTGGATATATTCGAGAAAAGCTCAGCACAAGAAGATATTCATTATCCTTCTGCACTTTCAGCTATGGGCGAAGCCCAATTTAAACTGAAAAACTATGATAAAGCAATTGACTACTATCTTAATTCATTAAAGGCGATAAAGTCAAGCTTAGGCGAAAACAAATCCTATGGTATTACCTGCAGCAACCTTTCGGTTGTTTACAAGGAAATCGGTAATGTCAGCGAAGCAGATAAATATAAGTCAAAGGCTGAAGAAATATCTGCTAAATTGAAAAAATAAAATTAAGGTCGGATAAATATGATCAAGGGTCTTGAATTATCTCATAAATATTACAGTGAGTTTGGAATTCCAATGATTAAAAATAGATTTCCCCAATATGAGAATCGTATTGCTGTCGGACTTGCAGGTAACGGCTCGGAATGCTTCGGCTTTGATGATGAAATTTCTGAGGATCATGATTTCGGACCTTCCTTTTGCATGTGGCTTACAACAGATGATTTTGAGTCTATAGGTCAAAAGCTTATGCAGTCATATAATGAGCTGCCAAAGGAATATATGGGCTACAAAAGGATTGTATCAGCTCATGGACTCGGAAGAGTAGGCGCTATGAAAATCGGTGATTTCTACAGAAGCTTCACAGGGAATGAGACAGCAGACCTGCAGCTTGCGGAATGGCTGTACATTCCGGAGCATTTTCTTGCGGCTGCAACTAACGGGCAGGTGTTTCGCGATGATTTAGGCGAATTTTCAAGGATTCGCTCGGCTCTGTTATCATATTATCCCGAGGATGTAAGGATTAAAAAAATTGCAGCCAGGGCAGCCACTATCGCACAATCGGGACAATATAATTACAGCCGTTCCATGAGGCGAAAAGAGACGGTTGCAGCGAGACTATCATTGGATGAATTTATAAGAAACACTATTTCAATAGTTTATTTGCTGAACAAAAAATACACTCCGTTTTACAAATGGATGCACAGAGGAATGGAGGGTTTTGTAATTCTATCCGAAATAAGAGGAAAATTAGAGGAATTAATTAATATTCCCGTACAAAAAGAGGCTTGGGATATATCAGCTGTTCACAATTGGGAGAATAAGCTCAATACAGAGGATAAAGCAGTCGTATTAATTGAAGATATATGTGTAAGGATAGTCAAAGAGCTTCAGAAGCAAGGGCTCACAGACAAGGAGGATCCATTTTTGGATAATCACACCTCCTCTATAATGTCACATATAAAGGATAGACAGCTAAGAGCAATGCATGTAATGAGAGGATAAATTATTAAAATAAGATTTTCAGGAGGAATTTTATGAAAAGCCTAATTGATAATATAATAGCTATTGAATGGAACGAATTTCAAAAGGTTGAAAATGAAGGTGGCAGAGCAGCTTGTCAGGATAATTGGAAA
The DNA here is from genome assembly GCA_036846385.1 of Bacillota bacterium. Lineage (GTDB taxonomy): Bacteria > Bacillota > Clostridia > Tissierellales > Sedimentibacteraceae > Sedimentibacter. The sequence goes on from DAIUCB010000108.1 coordinate 8,595, forward strand.
ACCTTTGAAATCGCAAGAAAAAGTCAATTTTTATCATGGAATGAGGAAATGCTTAAAAGCTATTATAATGATTTGACAAAAGCAACAAAGGAGGGTCGCAATCTTCTTACAGAGAAATATGCACGGATGATGGAAAGTACAGCACCTGATAAGTATAAAATTATAAAGGATAAGCTTCCTGCTATAAGTGATAACATGAAAAAGCTTATTGAGGATATAATTAAAATCAGAATCAAATGGGCTGAGGATTTCGCCGAACTGTATCCGAAAATATCAGGCAACGGTCGTTTGATTCATAGCTATGAGGACAATGCTTACAGTACCTCGTCAGAAACCTATTTAAGAGGAGAGCTAAG
>DAIUCB010000109.1:0-8944 GCA_036846385.1 Bacillota bacterium
CGGTTGCTGCTACTGCCGTACCAACTACAGTTGGTATTAAACCTTCTTTTATATACATTTTGCTACCTCCTTAAAAGTTTGTTTTAATATTATTTGCAGAAAAGCAAAAATCATATCAAATAATATATGGAAATTAAAAAAACAAAAAAGAATTTTTTTAGCATATTTTATTGATCAAAAGAAAATAAACTTTTGAATCTTTTTTATTATTTACAATTTAGCAGTAATTATTAAAACAATAATATTGATTTAATTGTAAATAATAATTATAATATGATAATAAAATACTAATACTGTAACTATTAAAAAAAATGAAAATAATAAGTTTATTTATATGATAATATTTGATAAAAATACATTTTAAGGATATAATAATGGCAAATTTATATAATGAGTATTCAAAATATTTAGTTGATAAATATGGTGAAAAGGTTTATAAAATCCCCATCAATATTCCTGTTACTTGTCCAAACAGAGACGGTACTGTCGGCTTCGGAGGCTGCACTTTTTGCTCCGAGGTGGGTGCGGGCTTTGAAATGCTTGAAAATACATTAAGTGTCAAGGAACAATTAAAAAAAAATATAGATTATATTTCTAAAAAGTATAAGGCAAATAAGTTTATTGCTTATTTTCAAAATTATACTAATACATATTTAGAATTAGAAAGATTTAAAGGCTATATATTTGAAGCTATAGAAAATAATATTGTCGAAATTTGTATTTCAACACGACCTGATTGTATAGGCAATGAATATCTCAGCTTTTTATATTCTATTTATCTAAAATATAATATAAATATATCTATAGAGCTTGGACTTCAGACTGTGAATTACCACACCTTAATAGATATTAACAGAGGTCATACTCTGGCAGCCTTTATAGATGCGGTTTTGCGAATTAAAAGGTTTGACTTTGCAATATGTGCGCATGTAATTTTGAATTTACCCGGCGATAATATCAATGATACTATAGAAACGGCAAAAATATTATCTGTATTGAGAGTAAATCAGGTAAAGCTGCATTCTTTGTACATTATGGATAATACTGTTATGGGAGAGCTATATAAGAATGATAAAATCAAATTAATATCAAAGGATGAATATATAGAAAGAGTTATAATTTTTCTGGAGCACCTCAATAATGACATTGTAGTTCAAAGATTAATCGGAAGAGCCCCTAAAGAGAATTCCTTGTTCGTAAATTGGGGTATAAGCTGGTGGAAAATAAGAGATGAGATACTGGAAAAAATGAGTAATCAGTGCAGACATCAGGGCATTAAGGCAACCTATTAAAGCAATAAATAAATTGTAAATTATAAAAAATAAATAGTGTAAACATTTTCAATTTATGGTACAATAAGATTGTAATAGTTTTACTTTTTAAATAAAAAATAAATATAATAGGAGTGTGATTATTATGGTGCATTTAGTTTGTGGGCATAACGGAACAGGAAAAACCAGAAGAATGATTGACATGGCAAACAAAACAATGGATAGTATTCAAGGAAAGATGGTTTTCCTGGAAGCCAATAACAGGCACATATTTGATTTGGATTACAGAATTAGGTATATAAACACTAAGGAGTACGGATTAACCAATGATGAACAGTTCCAGGGCTTTGTATGTGGTTTAATAGCAACTGATTATGATGTTGAGGAAGTTTACATAGATGGATTGTATAAAATAGCACAGGCAGGAAAGGATAAGCTTGAAACTGTAGTAGAAAGATTAGAATTTTTATCGCAAAAGTTTGATGTTAGATTTATTATGAGCGTAAATTATGATGCGGAAGATTTACCTGATGCATTGAAAGATAAAATATTAAATTAAAAAAATATTACATTAAAACAGAAACTAAAATCCATCTGCATTAAGCCGGTGGATTTTTTTCGATTTTATTTTTACCTTGTTGATATTATTGATGATTTCTGTTAGAATATCTATTATCCATATAATTTTAGGTTTATTTAATCTTATTAAATATGAAATAAATAATAATATCAAATTCTATAATAATATTATAGAAAACTGATTTAAGAAAGAGTGATACAGTGAATTATTTTAAACCCAATAAAACTATTTTTGATGACTTTTTTGAACATAGAGATATGTTAATAATACAGCATATGAATGGTGATATAAATAAGAAGGAATATCTCGAGGCAAATTATAAATATATGCTGGAGAAAAGTATAAAGCCATTTCAAAGAATAGACAGCTTTGAAAAGGGTATGTATAATTATCAATATTATAATATGATGGCAAAATATCATAAGATGATTGCACAGGAAATAAAAGATAAAGGCAAGCATATCAGCTTTTACAGCAAATACTTGGAGGAAGCAGATTATTATTATGTTGAAAAGGATAAAACTTCATTCAGGCTGTTGCGTTTTTTACAATATGAAAATGTAGAAGCGTATTTTATAAAAATGGAATCCTCCATGCTTGAGGGGAAGCTATATGAAATAGTACTTAAGGATTTTGAATTTGCGGTTTTGCATTCTAAAAGCAATTGGCTTTTAGAGGTATTGAAAAAAGAAAATGTATTTTTAGAGGAAAGAAAGAAATCAGTTATAGATTACTATGTAAATGAAAGATATTAGCTATGATAGATAAAATAGATAAGGGGGCGTAATTCGCCCCCTTTCTGCAGTTTTACTTGATTCTTTAATTTGCTTTTGCAATTATTTTAATAACTTCATCTAAGTTTGTTCCGACAGCTATTTCAAAGGTTCCGCTTTGCAGCTTTGTATCGAGGCCCATTTCAACAGATCTGTTTAAAAAAGCATTTTTATCCTTAATTAAATTTGAATTCATTAAAATGTCACCGATTTTAGAAGGAAATGATCCTTGTGGTATTTCTATTGTAGCAATTACGCTACTTTGCTCATTATTTTTATTGACACCGTCAACATTATCAGGCTTTTTGCTGTCATCGGGCTTTTTACTGTCATCAGGCTTTTCTGTTACCGGATTATCGTTGTTTTGAACAGGCTTGTCAGGTTTATTTGTACCGACATAATTTGTATCAGGTATATTTGCAATAACCTTTTTTTCAATATTTTTACTGAATAATAAATCAAATCTCCATATCAAAACCGAGACCATAATAACTACAACTGTTATCATTAATCCATAGTCAGTAATATTATATATAAAATCTCTTATAGCATTTATTATTTTTTTCATTATGTAGCTCCTCAACAAAACAATTTATGGTTTTCAAATAATATTTTATCACAAATAGGGGATAGATACAATAACTACATTAAATAAATTCATGTAAAATTTATCAATAGAATTAAATATTGGATTCAAGGTTTCTTTTTACTATGAAATCTGATATAATTTAATTTAACAGAAATATTAAAATAATAACAAATAATAACAAATAATAAACGGAGCTCATATGAAGGAAATAAAAATTACAAACAATGAAGCAGGGCAAAGGCTTGACAGATTTCTAAAAAAATATCTAAATAAGGCAAATTCGTCATATATATATAAAATGATCAGAAAAAAAAATATAAAATTAAACGATGCAAAGGCAGAGCCTGAAGCGGTATTGAAAAATGATGATATCGTTAAAATATTTTTGTCTGATGAAACAATAGAAAAATTCAGAGAAAAGAAAAATCTCATTCAAACTGAAATTCATTTTAAGGTGGTTTATGAGGATGATAATATTTTAGTTGTCAATAAACCTGTTGGCTTGAGCACCCAGCCTGATTTAACAAGCATGAAGAGCTTAGTCGATGAAATAAAGCTATATCTTGATGCAAAGGAACAAAATATAAGCTTTACCTTTAAGCCTGCCGTATGCAACAGATTGGACAAAAATACCTCCGGACTGGTTATTGCTGCGAAAAATTATGAAACAGTAAAGCAGGTCAATAAAGCAATTCGAGACAGAACCATAAAAAAATACTATGAAGCAAAGGTACATGGATTAGTAACAAAGGATTTGGAGCTAAAGGACTATATTATTAAAAATGACAGGAAGAACATGGTTGAGATTGTTAAAGAAGAAAGCGAAAATACAAAAAATATTATTACCTATGTACATCCCATAAAAACAGAAAAAAATCATACATGGCTTGAATTAGAGCTTGAAACAGGCAGGGCTCATCAAATAAGAGCACATCTGTCATCAATCGGTCATCCGATAGTAGGCGATAAAAAATACGGAAAAAAAGATAATGAAAAATATCAAATTTTACATGCATATAAAATAGTATTAAATGGCTTTGACGGAGAGCTTAGCTATTTAAATGGGAGAGAAATAATATCCCATATAAATGAAAGGGAGATTTTATCTTATAAATAGGAGGATTTATATGAAGCTTCAAATTAAAGATAAGAATAGACCTAATCTATTGGAAAAAATTGAAGTAAAGGAACAAATACCCCTTTATGAAGTGGCGAAAAATCTTTACAGCGAAGATTATAACCGATTTCTTGCGGTAAAGGTAAACAATAGGCTGCAGGAGCTATCATCTGTTTGCTATAAAGAGGATGATATTATTGAATTCATCGATATAAAGGATAATGACGGACATAAAATATATGTAAGAACGTTATGTTATGTATATATAAAGGCCTGCAAGGATTTATTCGATGGAATTGATGTAATGATTGAGCATTCGCTAAACAAAGGATTGTATACCGAATTCGGCTATAAGTATAATGTCAATCACAGTAATGTGAATAAAATAAAGGACAGAATGTCAGAAATTATCAGCCTTCAAAAACCGATAAAAACTAAAATATTGAGTGTTAAGGAAGCCTTTAACATATTCAGCCGTCAGGGTATGAAGGATAAGGTGGAGCTCCTGAAGCACTGGAATACAGATACCATCAGAATTTATGAAATGGATGGCTATTATGATACGTTTTATGGCTATGTTGCACCTAATACGAATGTTATAAATAAGTTTGACTTAAAATTATTTTCTCCCGGTATTATATTATATTTCCCAACAAAGGAAAGCAATTTTGAACTTCCCGAATATATTGAACAAAAGAAGCTATCAAGGGTATTCAGAGAGGCTGAAGAATGGGGGAGAATAATGGATGTCGGAAATGTAGGAGTATTAAATAACAAAATAGACGATAATACAATTAATGATATGATTCGTGTTAATGAAGCCTTTCATGAGAAAAAAATCGCATATATTGCGGATGAAATATCACGAGATAAAAATATTAAAATTGTTTTAATATCAGGCCCGTCCTCCTCCGGAAAAACTACCTTTGCTCAGAGGCTTTCAATTCAGCTGAGGGTAAACGGAAAAAAGACATATGCATTATCGCTGGATGATTATTTTGTAGACAGACATTTAACTCCTATAGGTGAGGACGGTTCATATGACTATGAAACGATTGATGCATTAGATCTGGAGCTTTTTAATGAGCAGCTTTTAGCTTTGATGAATGGTCAATCTGTCAAAATTCCCGTTTTTAATTTTATCAAGGGTGAAAGAGAATATACAAGAGAACAGATAGTATTATCAGAAGACCACATAATAATTATTGAAGGAATACATGGATTAAATGATAAGCTGACAATTGATATACCATTAAAAAATAAATTTAAAATATATATAAGTGCGTTGACACAGCTTAATATTGACAATCACAACAGAATTGCAACCTCGGATTCAAGACTTATCAGACGGATTGTCAGAGACAGCAGACATAGGGGAAATGATGCATTAAAAACAATTTCCCTGTGGGATAATGTGATTAAAGGTACAGAAAAATACATTTTTCCCTTTCAAGAAAATGCGGATGCTATATTTAATTCAGCCCTTGTTTATGAGCTGTGTGTATTAAAAAAGTATGCAATACCACTTATTGAAGAAATTGGCGAGGACAGTGAATTTTATCCCGAAAGGCAGAGACTGCTGAAGTTTTTAAGCTACTTTAAAGCTATAGAGGATGAAAGCGCAATACCGAATACCTCAATATTGAGAGAATTTATAGGCGGAAGCTGTTTTGAGCAATAATATTGACAATATACGACAGTGATGATATTATGTAAAAGCAAGTAATTGAATAGTCAGTAGTATTAAGAAAAGGGAATCAGGTGAAAAACCTGAGCGATACGGTCACTGTAATCAGGGAGTGACGCCCAGAATGCCATTGCATGTTTGTGTGAGAAGGCGGGCGAAGCGGAGAACTGAAAGTCAGGAAACCTGCTTAATATGGTATTAGATATTTCTTCCGTTTAAAGTAATTATCTATATTTAATGAGTCTGTCATTATATTGGGTCTGCTTTTTTTTGGAAGCGGGCCTTTTATTTTTGTCAATGAAGTACTCGAGCTCGCCGGATAAACAGATTTTAATTGTCAAAAGGTGGATTTTTTACGGCACAATCCTCTTTATATGGCTTATATCCAACGGGATAAACATACTTATATGGAACTTATCTATACTTTCGAGGTCTGTTACTTAATGCAAATTAAAACTATTGAGAGGTGGATTATGAAAAAATTTTTTACTGCCGTGCTGTGCATATTATTAATAATATCTATGACATCTTGCGGTTCGGAAAAAAAGGATATGGATGGGAAAAATACTGAAGTTAAAAATACCGGAAAGAATGGCGCTTCCGAAGACCATTATCCTGTAACGGTTACTACCTATAACTATGAAGGTGATGAAATTAAGACTGCTTATGATAAGAAGCCGGAAAAAGTCTTGGCAGTATATCAAGGTTCAATCGAAACTATGCTTAAACTTGGACTTGCTGATAGCATCACTGCAGCGGCAGGCTTGGATAATGAAGTTTCTCAAAATCTTAAGGCAGATTTTGACAAGTTAAAATATCTTGATGTTTTTACACCGTCAAAGGAAGATGTCATGATGCTTGAGCCGGACATGATTTTAAGCTGGGGCTCGCTGTTCGGCGAAAAGAATTTGGGAGATGTGAATTACTGGATTGAGAAAGGCTGTAATACATATATTAACAGTAATACCAGAAGAGGAGCTCACAGTCGTACTCTTGAAAATGAATATACCGATATTTTAAATATCGGAAAAATATTCAATGTAGAAGATAAAGCAGAGGCAATTGTTAATGAAATGAAAAATGAGATTAACAATGTTATAAGCAAGACAAAGGGAAATACCGAGAAGAAAAAGGTTATGATTATTGAACCGATTAACGGAAAAATTACGAACTACGGCTCGAAAACTTTGGGCGGCAATATGGTTGAAGCTTTGGGAGCTGAGCTTATTGTTCCTGAGGGAAATGATGTGGGTAAGGAAGATATTGTTGCAGCAAATCCGGATATAATATTTGTTGTCTACATGGCTTACAGCGGAGAAGACGGGGAAGACGTAAAGCAGTCACAGCTTGATTTAATCTTGAAGGATGATGCATTTTCAAGCCTTAAATCGGTAAAGGAGAAAAAGGTGTATCCTATTATGCTTGGAGATATGTATGCAAGCGGTATACGAACAATGGACGGAATAATCAATTTTGCAAGAGGTATTTACCCTGAGCTATATTAGGTGTGATAAATGAAGAAAAAAAGACCGTTAATCAATGGAACCTATGGTTATATCGCTATATGTGTATTTTTATCGGTGATTTTGGCTTTATCCCTATTATGTGCCGTAACTATAGGAAGCACGAGTATATCTGTGGGCAATGTATATAAGGTAATAGGTTATGAATTGTTTAAAATAGAGAAATTCTCGGAATTCGGAAAGGGTGCCATACATGATGTGGTTTGGTATATCCGTCTTCCTAGAATTGTTTTGGCAATTGTCGCCGGTATGGGTCTGTCCGTATGCGGAGTTGTAATGCAGGCAATAGTTAAAAACCCTCTGGCAGATCCATATATTCTTGGAATTTCGTCAGGTGCGTCATTGGGAGCCACTCTTGCGGTTTTTATCGGAGTTGGCGCAATTTTTGGAAGCAATTCTATCGGAATTATGGCCTTTCTGGGAGCATTGATTACCTCTGTAGGCGTAATAATTTTAGCAAATGTCAGAGGACATGCAGATTCTGTTAAATTAATTCTTGCCGGTATGGCTTTAAGCTCTGTATGCTCGGCTTTTTCTAGCTTTGTTATATATTTGGCTAAGGATAAGGCAGGTATACAAACTATAACCTATTGGCTGATGGGAAGTTTGGCCGGAGCTAAATGGAATATTATCGCTTTTGTACTGCCTGTTGTATTAAGCGGAACAATATTCTTTATAACGCAATTTCGTACATTGAATTTAATGTTACTGGGAGATGAGGTAGCTATAACCCTGGGTAAAGATTTGCATAAGTGCCGTTATGCATATCTTGTTGTCGCTTCCCTGATTATAGGACTTGTGGTATTTAGCTCGGGAATGATTGGCTTTATAGGTCTTATTATTCCTCATATGGTACGAATGATTTTCGGCTCTGATCACAGGAAGCTTATTCCTGTATCATCCCTGATGGGGTCAATTTTCCTGATATGGTGTGATGTGCTCTGCAGAATTATTATTCCGAATACAGAAATGCCTATAGGAATTTTAGTTTCTATGATTGGAGCACCATGCTTTATTTATCTCATGGTAAAGAGAGCTTATGGATTTGGAGGTATGAGGTAATGGATATATTAGCCGACAATATAGGAATAACTCTCGGTAACAGGAGAATATTGGAGAATATTTCTATGCATGTTGAAAATAAAGAGTTCGTAGGAATTATAGGACCCAACGGCAGCGGAAAATCAACGTTCTTAAAAAGTATTTACCGTGTTTTGAAGCCTGATGCCGGAATGATTTCGCTTAATTCAATACCCTTGACCAAAATGAGCATTCGAAATTCTGCACTTTTAATGGGCGTTGTATCTCAGCATAATTATTATAACTTTGACTTTACTGTTGAAGAGGTTGTACTTATGGGACGCTCGCCGCACAAGCATGCCATGGAGAGGGATAATTCGCTGG
>DAIUCB010000110.1:0-8871 GCA_036846385.1 Bacillota bacterium
AGGTATGAGCTTTGGATCTCCTGCAGCCTCTCCGCACATTCCGACCCATATTCCTGCATTATGACCGTTTGTAATGATACTTTTAATCAATCTCAGCAACGCAGGATGATATTGGCTGTAAAGATGTGCCAGATTTGAATTCATCCTGTCTACCGCCATAGTATATTGTATTAAATCGTTAGTTCCGATACTGAAAAAGTCAACCTCTTTTGCCAGCAAGTCTGAGATAATTGCTGCTGAAGGTATTTCTATCATTATTCCGATTTGTATATTTTCTTTAAATTCTATATTGCTTTGTCTTAGCTCTTCCTTGGCTTCTTCGTATATTTTTTTAGCATCCTTCAATTCCTTCATAGTTGAAATCATAGGAAACATTATTTTTACATTACCGTAAATACTTGCCCTCAATATTGCTTTGAGCTGAGTTTTGAACATCTCTGTATTCACAAGACAGAATCTTATTGCTCTATAGCCTAAAAACGGGTTCATTTCCTTCGGTATCTGCAAATATGAGAGCTCCTTATCTCCGCCGATATCCAGAGTCCTTATTATCACAGGTTTTTCGCCCATTTTAACCAATACTTCCTTGTATTCGTTAAACTGCTCATCCTCTGTAGGCTGACAGTCTCTGTTCATAAAAATAAATTCGCTTCTGAAAAGTCCTATCCCCTCTGCATCATTTTCTATGGCAGACAGTACATCGTAGGGAGTGCTTATATTTGATGACAGCTCGATTTTAAACCCATCCTTTGTAACGGTAGGCAGTCCTATTTGATTTTTTAGCTGGTTAAGAATCCTAAGTTCATTTTCCCTTTTTTGAATATAATAGTTTTTCTGCTTTTCACTGGGATTTATGATAACCTTGCCTGATTTGCCGTCACATATTATAAGATCATTGCTTTTAACCTTATCTACTATTCCTTCTAAGCCAACAACTGTCGGTATACCCATGATTCTTGCGATAATCGCCGAATGAGAGGTTTTCCCGCCATATTCCGTAATCATGGCAGAAACCTTGGTTTTATCCAGCTGCGCAGTGTCTGATGGTGTCAAATCCTTAGCTACGATAATTGAATCGTTGCTCATCATAGAAAAATCTGTTGCTCTTATTCCTAACAGTACTCTTATTATTCTTTCTATAACATCCTTTATATCGAAGGCTCTTTCTCTTAAGTATTCATCCTCAATATTTTCAAACAGCTTTATATATATATTTGCTGTTTCGCTTAATGCATATTCGGCATTGACCATATCATCATTAATTTTCGTCACAACCTCGGAAATAAAAGTATCATCCTCCAGCATCATTTCATGTGACTTGAAAATCATCGCTTCCTTTTCGCCTACATCCTTTAGGGTTTTGAAATAAATTTCCTCTATTTGCTCTTTACATGTATTAATTGCTTCATAAAATCTCGAAACCTCATTTGCCGTGTCATCTATATGTATCCTGCTGATATCAACAGCTCTGTTTTCAATTATAAAAGCCTTACCTATACCAATACCTTGAGATACACCTAAACCCTTCATAAATTCACAACCTTTCAGCCTTCATAATCAATTGGTATTATTGCAAAAATATTTCTTTATTTTCATTTATTCCGGACTGTAGATTTCTGCGTAATATAATATTATTTATAAAAAAATAATGCAGTTAAAAAACGCAGAAGCTAATGTTTATTTACTACATGTTAAAAAAATTGTAATCTTACAAATAATCATCTGTAACTTTAAATGGATAAAATATATTAATCTCTAAATGGATAATTAATAAAAAAATATAATAGATGTGAGCTTTGCATTAAAGTATAGTCAAATATCATTTATATGATTATATTACTTCTAACAGTAAATTGTCAATAAAAATATTGAAATATCAACAAAAAATATGGTAATGTTTTCATGTCCTCACCTGCAATTTAATCAAGTTTGTTATCCAAATATCTGTAAAGGTATTATTAACCATACAGGATTTTTTTTATTGACAGTCAAAGGATTAATGTTATTATGATAATAAGAAATATTAGTATTTTTATTTTATTATGAAAGGAAATATTATGAGGAAAATAATAAGCTTGATAATATGTTTTTCTGTAATCTTAAATGTATTTTGTTTAACCTCAGCCTTTGGTGCAGATACACAATGGTGGGATGATGCTGTTTATGAAAATGGAGCTAATCTGATTAAGGTTAAAAAGGATGGTTTATGGGGTTATATTAATCAATCAGGAAAGGTTGTCGTTAATACATATTGGAATAATATTTGGCCATTTAAAGAAAGCAGAGCATTATTCACAAAATATAATTTGTATGGTTTTTTGAATGAATATGGCAAAATAATTATAGCTCCCGATTGGGATTATGCAGAAAGCTTTTCTGATGGACTCGCTCTTGTAAAAGCTGCCGACAAATATGGTTTTATTGACAAATCGGGTAATTTGGTTATAGCTCTCAAATATGACTATGCTGAAAGCTTTAAGGATGGAGTCAGTATTGTTTCGGAAAACGGCAAATGGGGCTTTATAGATAAGCAGGGTAAATATATTGTAGAGCCTGTATATGATGATGCAAGCTCATTTTCGGATGGCTTGGCTAAGGTAGGAAAAAATAATAAATACGGATTTATTAATAAGGAAGGTACGGTTATCGTTGATTTTGTATGGGACAGCGTGTCAAGCTTTAAGGATGGACTGGCTCATGTTGAAAAAAATCAAATGGTCGGATTAATAGACAAATACGGCAAAGTTGCAGTAAAGCCTGTATGGAATGATATCAGCGCCTTTTACGAAGGCTATGCATGTGTTGAAAAAAACGGCAAATACGGTTTTATTGATAAATCAGGCAATATAATTATTGAACCTGTTTGGGATGATGGCGTTCAATTTAGTCAGGGACTTGCCTTAGTAGGCAAAAATGGATTGTGGGGCTTTACAGACAAATATGGCAAAACAATTATAAAACCTCAATTTGAATATGCAGGATTATTCGTCAATAATTATGCTGTCGTAAAAAAAGACGGTAAATTTGGTTTTATAGATAAATCAGGCAGAATTATCGGCAACAGTATAGGCTGGGACACTGTATTTAACTTTTCTGACGGATATGCTGCTGTAATGCTCAATAACAAATACGGATTTATAAATACAAGCGGAAATTTAATCACAGAGGTTGCATTTGAAAATGCAGCAAGCTTCAAGGAAGGATATGCTGCTGTCAAGCAAAACGGAAGATGGGGCTATATCGACAAAAGCGGCAAAATAGTCATAAAGGCGGTATGGGATTATGCTCAAAGCTTTAACAACGGTACTGCAATAGTTAAAAAGGACAATAAATATTCTTTTATAGACACGAAAGGAAATTACTCGTTTCTGCCGTTAAATATCAGCAGGGAGCTTAAGATAATGGGAACCCTGGGCTTGATGATCGGTGATGAGGACGGTCTCACTCCAAGGTACAGTGTAAAAACATCAACTCGTATGCAGGGAGCAATTATTGTTTTAAGGCTGAGAGATCTTGAGAAAAAAGCAAGCACATTTACCGGTACGGATAACTTTAATGATGCTGATACCCAGACATGGAACGTAGGCAAAGCTATTATGGCATATTTGAAACAAAACAAGAATATAGGCTTTATCGGTGATGAGTTCGGAAATTTCAACCCTCATCAACAAATTACCGAAAAGCAATATATAAAGGTTATGCTGGAAAATATGGGGTATAAATACAATACGGACTTTACGTGGAATAACGCTGAGGATTTTGCTGAAAGCATCGGTGCAGCTCCATCCGATTCAAGCAGCTTCACTAATGATGACATGGCTAAAATTACCGTTAAATTTCTAAATGCAAAAACTAAAGCAGGTGAAAAATTTATCGACCAGCTCATAAGAACCGGTGCAATCAGCAAGGATAAAGCTGTTGAAGCCGGACTTGTACAATAAACAACAACAAAATTCAACCTATAAATATAGAGACTGTCTGATTAAGAAATTAAGAGACAGTCTTTTTTTATCAGCATATGTTTAATTTTTATGTATTGTGGTATAAGATATTGTAAAGTACATAATATAAATTAGTCAGATGAATCTGTCAGCCTATGCTGAACTTATATGATAGAAGGGATTGGTTTTATGACAAAGACGATTGATTTTGATAAAACGATTTTTGATTTGTGCAGCAATGATTCAGATATACCCCTAATCTTGGAAGCTATCGGCTTTAAAGATATAACAAAGCCGGGTATGATTACGACTGTCGGCAGATTTATGACGATTAAAAAGGGAGCTGCAGCAAAGAAAATAGACCTAAATGATATCAAGCAGGAATTTATCCGCAGAGGGTATGAAATAATAGAATAGTAGGAGGAAAAATGAGCGAGCAAATCAACAACAGAGAATTCCGAAAGGAAGTAATAAAACAGGTAATTAAAGAGCTTCACGAGGGTAAAACGGTAGATGAGGTAAAGCAGAAATTCGAAGCGGCTTTTGAGGGAGTATCGGCTTCGGAGATTTCAGAAGCTGAGCAGTCACTGATATCTGAGGGACTTCCCGTTTCTGAGGTGCAAAGACTTTGTGATGTTCATGCTGCTGTATTCAAGGGCTCTATCGAGGAAATACACAAGGAGGTTGACCCTTCAGATATCCCGGGACACCCTGCAAATATAATCAAGCTGGAAAACAGAAAGCTTGAAAGCATTATAGAAAATGATATAAAGCCCTATCTTGATTATGTAGATAATAATGATTCTGCAGAAAAGCTTAAAAATGGCTTGGATGAATTGTCGAAATTAGATATCCATTATTCTAAAAAGGAAAATTTGTTGTTCCCTTATATGGAGAAATACGGAATTACTGCACCGCCTAAGGTAATGTGGGGAGTAGATGACGAAATAAGGGAAAAATTAAAAAATATTAAAGCAGCACTGACTCTCGGAGATACAGGCTCGGATTTTATTCAAAGAGTTAACGATTTAATTAACAGCATTACCGAAATGATATTTAAAGAAGAAAGTATAATGCTTCCGATGCTGCTGGAGACCTTGACCCAGAATGAATGGAAGCAGGTTTTAAGCGACAGCGATGAAATTGGTTTTCTGTCAGATAATATACCTGTCTGGAAGCCTGAAGCAAAAGAAAAAAGAGCAGTTCAGGAGGAAAAATCCGTGCCGGGAGTCATAAGCCTGCCGACCGGGGTATTGAGAACAGATGAGCTTGTTGCAATGCTCAATACTCTTCCCTTTGACATAACCTTTGTAGGAAAGGATGATACGGTAAGATATTTTTCCCAGAGTCCCGAGCGAATATTTCCTCGTACAAAAACAATAATAGGGCGCAACGTCTCAAACTGCCATCCTCCTGCAAGTGTTCATATTGTTGAAGGAATCATTGAGGATTTCAAATCAGGCAACAAAAATCAGGAGGATTTCTGGATTAAAGCCGGGGATAAATATATACTTATCAGATATTATGCGGTACATAGCGAATCAGGGGAATACCTGGGAGTTCTTGAGGTTACACAAAATATTAAGCCTATACAGGAAATCAGCGGAGAGAAAAGACTGGTTTCAGAATAAACGATAAATGAAAAATGCACCGGTTGAAGACTGTCGTTCCGGTGCATTCTTTTAATTTATCAATATTTCAAAGCATTTTTTAAAAGCTTCCTTGCCTGACTCGTCATCCTTAAATACTGCTGCATCCTTCAATACCTTTACAAACACCTCTGATATTTCATTTCTTATTATTTCAGATATGTTTTCATCTGTCAGCCGGTATTTATTCAATATCATTTCTGACCATTCATAATGCTTGGATAAATCTCTGTCATATTTGATTCCCCTGAGATTATTATCAAGCAGATATTCCTTCAGTCTGTCCATCTCATTATTTAATCTTGACGGCAATACTGCCAAGCCCATTACCTCTATCAATCCTATATTTTCTTTTTTGATATGGTGGTATTCCTCACGAGGATGAAATATACCATATGGTCTGTTTTCAGTTGTTCTGTTATTTCTCAAAACCAAATCAATTTCAATCAAGCCGTTTCTGTTCCTGCATATAGGTGTTATGGTATTATGCTCCGTTTCGCTGCTGTGAGACAATATTTGTGAGTCTATATCGTTGTAGCTCTTCCACCTTGTATATATTTCATAGGACAAATCAGCCAGACTGTTTTTGTCAATCCCCTTCAGCCTTATTACGCTCATCGGCCATTTCAAGGTACAGGCTGATATATTATTACTGAGCACAATATGATTTTCCTCCTTTGCCTGTGCCATTGCAAAGCTGTAATTACCGCCCTGAAAATGGTCGTGGCTGAGGATTGAGCCTCCGACTATAGGCAAATCTGCATTAGAGCCTATAAAATAATGGGGAAATTTCTGAACAAACTCCAATAAATTGTCGAAGGTTTTTTTAGTGAGCTTCATAGGTACATGGTCATCCTTAAAAACAATACAATGCTCATTATAGTAAATATAGGGCGAATATTGCAAATACCAGCGTTCGCCTGACAAATCAATTCCGATGACTCTGTGATTGCTTCTGGGGGGAAAGTCAAGTCTTCCTCTGTAGCCTTCATTTTCCTTGCACAGCATACACTTCGGATAGCCGGCGGAGATCATCTCCTTTGCACGTGCTATTGCTCTCGGATCCTTTTCAGGCTTTGACATATTTATCGTTATATCTAACATACCGTATTCGGTTTCGTATTTCCATCTGATGTCTTTTTTTATTCTGTCTTCTCTGATATAATTCGATTTTTTTGCAAATGAATAGAAATATTCGGTTGCTGATGATGGAGATAATTTATATTTGTCATAGAATTTTCTTTCTATCTCTGAGGGCAGCTTTATAACAGTATCCATTACCTTAGTATCAAAAATATCCAATACATCAACGCTGTCATTTTCCACTCTGTTATTTTCAACTGCCCATTTTCTGATGTCCTCCAGTATTGCTTCCAAGTCTCTGTCAATACTGCTATGGAAGTCGGGCATATTGTATTCCGACAGCTTAAGCACATCTATCAGTTTATTTGATGCATAAATTTTGTCTCGTTTATCCAACAGGCAGTTTTTTTCCGCATAATTTACCAGCTCACAAATTAACAAGTTAATATCAATCATTTTATCACCTGCTTAAAATATATATTAAGCTATATTATAGACCTTTCTGTAGCCTTGTCGAATAAATGAATTCTATTTTCATCAAAGCTAAGCTTTACCGTGCTGTTCATTTCATAGCCTTCATTTCTGCCGACACGAACAGTAATATTGCGTCCCTCTATATTAAGATACAGATAGGTTTCGGCTCCCATCATTTCCGATATATCAACTCTTGCCTCTATGGTATTTGTAAATTCTGTTTCTCTGCAATAATTTCCGCAATATATGTCCTCGGGACGTATTCCCATGATTATTTCCTTATCCCTGTAGCCTCCTGCTATCAGAGCATTGGATTTATCCTCAGGCAGATTAATTTCAGCATTTCCGAAAACCAGCTTTAGTCCCTTATCCGTATTTTCTGCCCTTGCATTAATAAAATTCATTTGAGGACTTCCGATAAAGCCTCCTACAAATACATTTGCAGGGTGCTCATATACCTCCTTAGGGCTGGCAGCCTGTTGAATAATACCGTCCTTCATTATTACTATACGGTCACCCATAGTCATTGCCTCGGTTTGATCATGGGTTACATATATAAAGGTAGTCTCCAGCTCACTATGAAGCTTTTTAATTTCAGTTCTTGTTTGCACTCTCAGCTTTGCATCTAAATTTGACAGAGGCTCATCCATCAAAAATACCTTTGGGCTTCTGACTATAGCTCTGCCCAATGCTACCCTCTGTCTTTGTCCTCCCGACAAAGCCTTTGGTTTTCTGTCCAGCAAATCTCCTATACCCAGTATTTTGGCTGCATCCTTTACCTTTTCATCAATCACTGATTTTGGCAGTTTTTTCAGCTTTAGTCCGAATGCCATATTGTCGTATACAGTCATGTGTGGATACAGCGCATAATTTTGAAACACCATGGCAATATCTCTATCCTTGGGAGGTATTTCATTTACAAGTGTATCTCCTATATAGATTTCTCCCTCTGTGATATCCTCAAGTCCTGCCACCATTCTCAGGCTCGTTGATTTGCCGCAGCCGGAGGGCCCTACCAATACGACAAACTCCTTGTCCTCAATTTCAAGATTAAAATCCTTTACGGCAACTACGTCCTCCGTATATTTTTTATATATATTTTTGAAGGTTACCTTAGCCATCACTAGCACTCCTCTCCATCATTATTTGTATCATACAGCATTCTCGTTCCGTCACCGATTCCGGTAATGTAAAAGGATGCTTCAAATCCGATTTTTTCTATATATCTCTCTGCCACATGCTTGATGAAATTCTCTATATCCCTGTTCTCTACCAAGGCAACGGCACAGCCTCCAAAGCCTGCTCCCATCATTCTGGCGCCTGCACAGCCATCGGTGCTGTTTGCAGCCTCAACAATTGTATCCAGTTCTTTTCCCGTTACCTCATATAAATCTCTGAGTGAAGCATGGGATTTCTTCAACAAGCTGCCTAAAAGCTTTATGTCGTTATTTTTCAAGGCTTCAACTGATTTCATCACTCTTTCGTTTTCATATACGACATGCTCTGCTCTGTTTCTGATTGCTGTATCCTCTATATATGAGCCGTATTTTTGAAATTCTGCAGCAGACAATTGACTCAAATTTTTTATTTTACAATGCTTGCTGATAATAGCCAGGGCTTCTTCGCATTCCCTTCTTCTCTCATTATACTTTGATTCGTACAGCTCTCTCCTTTTATTGGTATTCATGATTACCAACGTATAATCACCTAAGCTCAAATCTATA
>DAIUCB010000111.1:0-8869 GCA_036846385.1 Bacillota bacterium
CCGTAACCCGGATGGATAGCATCAACACCCTTCGATTTTGCCAGAGATATGATTTCATCTATTCCCAAATATGCATCGACAGGCTTTTTATTTTTTCCTATCTGATAAGATTCATCTGCCTTCGTTCTGAACAATGAATTTTTGTCTTCCTCTGAATATATTGCAACACTTCTGATATCAAGCTCCTTGCATGCTCTGAAAACTCTGATTGCAATTTCACCGCGGTTTGCAACCAATATTCTTTTAAACCTTTTCATTTTATCCTCCAATCCTCAAAGCACAAACATCGTGCTTCCGCTGTAGACTTATGAAAATAGTTTAACATTACTTAATTAATTTTTCAAGGATTATATTTTATATTATTAATTTTAAAGCTTTATAACCTTATTTTATTAATGTTGTTTAATTTAATATCATCTGTAACCGTTTTCTGCCTTATAATGTTTCGTTTATACAAATTTCACTATTTCCCGGGTAATTATAATAAATTTCGACATCCTTGATATTTAAATATATGACAGTCTGCCTTCTAAATGCTCTGTATCATTGTAGAAAACCTCTTCTATATCATTACTTTCATCAACTCTTATACAGGTTAGACTGCAGTTTTTCACTACTCCTGCCATCCAATCCTTGTCGATTTTCTTTTTTCTGAAGTAGCTTTCAATACATTTTATCGTACCTCCGTGAGCAACTATCAGTATTCTTTTTCCTCTGTAGGTTTCTATTATATCTTTGAATGTCTTTTCAACACGTTTATAAAACTCCAATAGATTTTCACCGTTAGGATAGCTGTTTACAAAGGGATCATCTTCGATTTTCATCAGAATTTCATTGTTTTTTCCGGTTATTTCACTATATTTCATACCCTCAAAATCACCCAGATTGATTTCTTTCAGCCCTTCATTCTTAACAATTTCAATTTTCTTATTTCCTTTGACTATTTCTGCTGTGTGAAACGCTCTTTTCAGCGGGCTTGCTATTATCACATCTAAATCTATATCTTCAATACGCTCTGATAACAGCTCGGCTGCCAGTAATCCCTTGTCGGTAAGCTCTGAATTCAAGCTCCCTTGAAATCTGCATTGTCTGTTCCATTCTGTTTCACCGTGCCTTGTTATATATATTGTTGTCATAATTTATTCCTCCTATTTTCAATTCTTATTATAATATATATTTATCTGTTAATTACTAAGCTTATTTATAATAATGATTATTTTCATATTTTTTGATAACTAATCTACAAATAATATTAAAAATCGCATATTTTCATATTTATTTTTTAATATAGTCCTATAAATACGGAAACCAGCAGTGGTACCATGAGGGAAATAATTATACCGCTTATAAACGAAATAATAACAACCTCTTGATTTGTATTTCCGGTTATTATGGGTAATCCGGTATCCATGCTTATTGCAGCTCCCACAGCTATTGTTTCCAGATAGCCAATATGCTTGGCTATAAAGGGAATGCTGATAAAGGCTATAACCTCTCTGAATACATTTGAAAGAAAAGCAATTGCTCCCAGCTCAGCGGAATAAGGAGTAATTATTATCGGCGCCAGCGTATACCAGGAAAGTCCGGATGCTACAGCTAAAGACCCAAAAAAATCCATGCTAAATATTATGCTGCAGATAATTCCTCCAAACAAGCTTCCGATTATTGTTGCGGCAGGGACTATTAATATTTTAAAGCCTACTGCTTTCAAATTTGTAAATGTATCCCGATTTCTGCCTATATCTATCCCAACAAAAAACAAAAGGCAGCATAACCCCAAATCCAACAGCAAGCCTGTAATACTGTGGGCTGCATCAGGCAATAAAAATATTCCGGAAAGTATTCCGGCTACCAGCACTGCTATTATTTTCTTAGTCATTGGCTTTGCCTCCCGTGATATTTTTTTCGTGAATTATTTTTTTTCTGGCAATAAAAACAAATAAAACACTGAAGCCGGCTGTAAGTATAGCAAAAGCAGCTGCCTTTAATCCTATCTGCCCGATTGAGGCTATTACCTTATCATCCATGCCCAGTCTGATACCCATGATAAAAATTAATATAAATAAAAATAAGCCCTGAATATGTGATATTTTATTCAGCATTTTCTCATGTATTAAACCCCTGCTGCTCAACATCCAACCGACAGCCAGCAATCCAAAATATAATAAAATCCTAATTAACATAATTCCTCCACTGATTAATAAACAATAATAATTTCCATATCCTATAGTTAATGCAATATTATTCTTTGGTACAGATAATTTGTCATCATAAAATATACTGAATAAATTACTCCGAAAATTCCTAAGGTAACAGCCAAGCTAAGTGGTATAACATTGTCAGCTACTATATAGCTGCTTAAAAAAAGCTCTGCAAAACCTGTAATTACCAAAACAAATATAAGAGGCAATATTAAAGGTACAAAAAAAAGATTGGCTGATTCTTTAATCGTTAAATACTTTTGTTCCTGTTTAGACACCCCTAATTTTCCCAAAATACTGTAGGAGCCTTTAGAAGCGTTTAAATCGGATAATTGTTCAAATGATAGAAGTGTAGCTGAAAATATAATAAAAATAACGCACATATAAAAGCCGCTGAACGAAATTGTAACAAAACCGGATAAAGAGTTTTTCAATCCCCATGCTTTAACACTAACACTCATTGTGATATTTTCTTTAACAGGCTCCAATATTACTGGATTCCACTCCTTCCTGATAAACTGATTCAAACTATTGCGTAATTCTTCTTCGCCCTTATTTGCCAGCGAAATAACCAGACGTGACTTATTAGTATCAAGTCCTTTTACAATCTCATCAGGAACAACAAGTACGTAACCATTAGTTCCGGCCATACGGTACAGTTCTATTGGTTCAGTAAATATATTTTCAGCAGTACCCTGCAGTATCCTTCCATTTAAAACAATATCACTATCCTGTATAATATCTTTTTTAATTTTATCCGCATATTTCCTCGTGTCACAATGTACAAGATATTGTGTGCTGCTCAGATATTTATTATCTAATCCTAACTGTTCTCTCAAACGGTTGTAGTCAGACAAAGAAAGAATATCAATATTATAATTAGAATCATTATATAAATAATAGGTAACGGAGTCTTGTATCAAATACCTTTTTCCTACAAAATTAATTACCTCATCGAAATTTTGAATTTTAGTATCAATAGCCACTGCAACATCATAGGGATATTCTGCTTTTACATTTACTTTATACCCCATTCCCATAATTAAACCAATTAACATAGCGGAAAGTGAGAATGATAGTAATACTGCAACAACAGCCATAACCCTTCCTGAAGTTAAACTCTTTTTCCTGATTTGACCTTGTAAAAAGATATTAGTTTCCTTATAGTGCCAACCTTTACGATCCATTAACCATAAAATAATCATGGGTACCAAGCAGTATAATTGATATATAGTAAACATAAATAAAATTACTGAAATTATCAAAAACATAATTGCGTTATTCGTATGACATTTCATAGCAATGATTATAGATATAGAACCAAGAACAACTGAGACAAATCCAAAAATTAATCTGAATATCGGATAATGCTTTTTTACTATTTCATTTTTCTTATTATCATATAATAAATCAATAACTTTTTCATTTAAAATTATTCTGACAGACTTTTTTATTCCTGACAGATATATCAATAATGTTAATATTATAGTGATGCTAATTGCCTGCTTTGAAAAATTTAATGTAAAATTATAGAATTTGCCGAATATGCCAAAAATCAATTTTACAAGGAACCCCGATAAACCTGATCCAACACATATTCCTAAAACAAGTGCTATAAAACCCATCATAAAGTTTTCCATTAAAAACAGCTTGCAAACAATTTTTCTGTCCATTCCTAAAAGCAAATATATTGCTATTTCTTTTTTTCTTTGATTTAATATAAATGAAACCGCATATTTCATAATAAAGCAACTGATAAAAGCAACTAAAATTGACAATATTACTCCAATATAAGCAAGCATATTAATATTTTCGGCTAATACTAAAATATCATTGGATGTTGCTAATACTATGTAAGTATACATAAGCATTACTGTCAAAAATATGGTTAAAAAGCAGATAATATAATTTTGAGAATTTCTACGAATATTTTTTAACGCTAATTTTACATACATCCTTCATTTCCTCCCATTGAGGAAATAACATGGATTATTTGATTATAAAAACACTCTCGATTATTATTTATCTTTATTAATTCATAGTATATTTCTCCATCTTTTAAAAACAAAATTCTTTTTGCATAGCTTGCTATTAATGGATCATGTGTTACCATCAGTATTGTAGCCGAAAATTTTGATATCATATTTTCCATTGTCTCCATAAGTTTTTTAGATGCATGACTGTCTAATGCACCTGTAGGTTCATCCGCAAATATTAACTGGGGACCTGTAACTATTGCTCTTGCACATGCACAGCGTTGCTTTTGACCACCTGATACCTGATACGGATACTTGGTTAAAATATCGACGATTCCAAATTCTATAGCAATATCTGAGACTCTTTTTTCTATGTCTTTTGGTGATACATTATTTATTGTTAAAGCCAAACTAATATTTTCTTTTATTGTCAAAGTGTCCAGTAAATTATAATCTTGAAAAATAAATCCTAAATTTCTTTTTCTAAAACTCGTAATCTCAGCATTATTTAATGTAACTAAATCTTTTCCTAAAAAAATGACTTCTCCGCTTGTCGGTGTATCAATAGTAGAAATGCAGTTCAACAATGTAGTTTTACCGGAGCCTGATGATCCCATAATTCCTATAAACTCATTATTTTTGACACTAAAGCTAATATTTTTTAAAACTTGAGTATTGTCATATGATTTCGAGACTTTTTTTATTTCCAGCTTTTCCACTTGTATACCCCCTAAAGCCGATTAGTTTTAAGTTACAGTTAAATAACAGAACTATAACTATTCTATCATAATTTAATATTTAGTCATAGCCTATTTTAAACAAATTGCAATTATACTGTTTTTATATTATTATATATATTAAAATTAAGAATATTTTAATATATATAATATATATTGAAATTAAATAAAAAATGAGGAGGTAAACAATGAAATATATAATACTAATAATAATTTTGATTGTAATATGGTTTATTTTTATTTACAACGGGCTTGTAAGAAAGAAAAACTATATCAGAGAGGCTTGGGCTTCCATTGATGTACAGTTGAAAAGAAAAATAAATATACTTACCAATTTAGTCGATACAATTAAAATGCAGACTAAATATGAAAGTGAAACATTGGAAAAAATAATCGGTATGAGGGCGAAAATGCTGTCAGACAGTAAAAATGAGGCGATGGAGGCTAATGATAAAATTTCAAAAATGATACCGTCTATAATGGCTATTTCAGAAAGCTATCCTGAGCTTAAATCCAATCAATCATTTTTGCATTTGATGGATGATGTGAAAAATGTGGAGGATAAAATTGCATATGCAAGAACCAGATATAACACTGTCGTAGTAGATTACAATACTGCCGTACAATCCTTTCCTGCATCTATAGTAGCTAAATTGTTCGGTTATATAACAGAAAATACCTATGAAATAAGTGATACTGAAAGAGTGCAATCCGATAATTTAAGAATAAGTGAACTATAAAAGAGGAACGATTATGTCAAATGAGCTAAAACCGGTAATCATCTATGAACAGATTAGAAAAAATCAAATAAAGACATTACTGTTGATTACCTTTTATATAATTATTATATTTGTGATATGCTTTTCCCTTGGCTACTATTATGATAATTTAACCATGGGTGTCGGTGTTGCAGTATTCGTAGTTTTCATACTGCTTCCTATTCAATTGCTCACGGGAAGCAGAATTATCGGCTCGCGTACAAAATGGTCAGAGGCAGATGTATCAAATCCTCGTGAAAACAAGATATATAATTTGGTGGAAGGCTTAGCTATTGCAGCCGGCTTGAAAGATATGCCTAAGCTTTACATAATTCCAACCGATACACCCAATGCTTTTGCCGGAGGATTGTCAATTAAAAATACATATATCGGAGTTACCTCCGGTTTGATTGATATGCTGGACGACTCGGAAATAGAAGGTGTGCTGGCTCATGAAATGTCCCATATAGTTCAAAGAGATGTGCTTGTATCAACAGTTTCAATTTATCTGATGAGTGCTGCAATAATATTGGGAAGTATTCTGCTCCGAATGTCGAGATACAATGTATTGTTTGGAAACAGCGGAAGATCAAGAAGCTCGAGAAGTAAAAACGATTCTGCTGCAGCATTTGCCGTAATCGCTCTTGCCGGAATTATACTGTCAATAGCTATTAGGTTAGTTGCTAATCTGATTAATCTTGCTATATCAAGAAAAAGAGAGTATATAGCGGATGCAAATGCCGTCAGATTATGCGGTTATTCAGAGGGCTTAGCAAATGCTCTGGAAAAAATAGCAAGCTACTCCCCTGAATATTCTAAGAGTCAAGTAGAATCTCTCGGCGGTGATGAAATGCTATGCCTTTACATTTTTAATCCCTCAAAAAAAGTCGTATCTCTTTTTTCAACTCATCCCCCTATCGAAGAAAGAATAAGACTCATAAGAAATATGTATTAGAGTGAAAAAAATAATATCCAATAAATCAATGAAAAATACCTCAGAATATTTATTCAACTGTGGTATTTTTTTAATATATATAGTTTTTTTAGTTTAGCACCTTCAATAAAAGCTTGTCGTTTATTTTCATATATAAAATTTTGTATAAAAATCTATATTAACTGACAAGGTATTTATTATAAGAATTTTTAACAAACGAATCTTTGATAGCCATAGCTATATAGTAAGCAAGCCGAACAGGAACTGCATTTCCAACCATTTTATATCCATCGCTGATATTGTTATAACAAAATACAAAATTATCCGGAAATGTTTGAATACGTGCACACTCTCTAACACTCAATCTCCTGTATAAATGCTCTTTTCCGGGAACAAAAATTCTCTTGTTATGATTCACGAACAGCATTTTAGGTGCTTGAGGATGAATAGGGGCATGTCTACCTCCTGCTTGAATAGTGAAAGATGGTTCATCCCATTCACGGACTCTGTTTCGTGACATATAAATTGAAGAATAATTTCCAGTCATATATTCATGATTTTCAACTAGACAATTGCTTCCGTTGGTTCGATTACCGGGTAATGACGGAATTGCAGAATCCTTTAAATCCCATATAGCATCTACCAATTTATATTTTTTGTAACTTCCCGTAGGAAATTCATAATTTATATTTAAATTCTTTCTAAATCCAATAAAGAAAACACGTTTTCTATCTTGAGGTACAGAAAATTCATAAGCATTTAATAATTTTAAATGAACATTATATCCTGTTTCACAAAACATTTTAACAATATTTTCGACTGCGTTTTTATGCAAATTAGATAACATTCCTGAAACATTTTCAGCAACGAAAAAATTTGGTTGCTTGTCTTTCAAAATCCTTATAAATTCATAAAATAATTTCCCTCTATCATCATTTATCCCTCTTTTAGTTCCCGCCTCACTCCAACTTTGACATGGAGGTCCTCCGATTATTCCATCGCATTCCGGAATTTCAGACGATTTTATTAATTTAATATCTCTTGTATCCAAAAAATTAGAATGATTTCTCCTGTAGGTTTCCCAAATAGATTTATCATATTCATTTGAATATATAATATTAAATCCAGCTTTTTTAAAACCTAAGTCTAATCCCCCTGCTCCTGAAAATAAACTGACTAAATTCATTTCTTCACCTCATCAAATTTATTAAGAAATTATATAAGCCAATTATCTTGCGAACATTTGTTCTAAGTATAGTATAGGTTAATCTCTAATTATTGTCAATATTTTTTTTTATTATTTAACTTTAATGCTTTAATTATGATTAAGCATTTAAAAAGCAGCCATTAATTTGACTGCTTTGTTCTACCATGGTTCATATTGAGTATATAAGGTTTGTGGGATTCCAATTAAATTTACATCAAATTTCAAACTTGATTCCACTAAAGTACTAGCACTATGTATTCTCATTGATATAGTCCATCCATTATCACAAGTTGCTATTATAGTATTTTTAGATTTTGGTTTATATCTTATATCATAAAATTTAGTAGGCATTGTCAGTCTCGGTACTATCGTCTGTGGTTTTATTTTTCCGAAACTTTTATTTAAAGTACCATATATATTAAATGCAGATATTTGAGTAACCTTTTTACTACCCATGCTAATCACTTTGTAAAAATCATTTTTACCAAGCAGGTAACTTAGAAACCTTTGCGGAACAATTACCGGATTTTCAAATTCTAATCTCTTTAGCTCTTTTACAAATGAATCCAGTAAAGGAATATAAATTTCTTCATTTTTATTTTTTATTTCTTTCCATTCAATTTTCTCATTTCTTAATGCAGTTAATTTATCAAAAATTGGTGCTATATCTTTGAAGTATTCCTCAGAACAAGGTATTTGAAGCCATTTATCTCCGAAATCTATTAATCTTGACAGTCGAGAATGTTTCACCGCATTATGATTATGCTTGCAGCTAATTCCAATTTCCCATTCAAAATCTTTTCTAATTGCAAGAATATCTCTTACATCCCCTTCACTACCTGCTTTATCAGGTTGTAATGTTAAAAACAAATTTTGCCCGATTGAGTTTTGAAGCAACGGCTCTAAACGAGCAATAATTCTAACTGCTGCCATAGCTGCATTGTCCATTCTATCCCTTAAATCCATACTTAAGGATTCATAATCGTTTTGTGCTATAATTACAGCATCAACATATAATATTTCTACATTATTATTAATATCTTACAAAAACCTTTT
>DAIUCB010000112.1:0-8840 GCA_036846385.1 Bacillota bacterium
TATATTTTCTATTTTTGTTTCTTTCAGTTTTTTCAGGCCGGTTTCTGCTTTGTTGACGAATAACGCTCCGATTATTATTACTACCCCTGCTACTATTGCTAAGCCGATAAGTATGTTTTTAAATCTTTTCATGATATGTCCCACCTCATATTTGTTGATATTGATCAGATACTTTATTTCCGATATTCCATTTTATAGTATAACATCCGGCTTTTTAAATAACAACTTTTATATTTACATTTTTACTTACTTTTGATTTACATATAAGACAAAATTTCTACATTAAATCTGTGCTTTGCTGCAATATGGCTACTTCATCCTCTGTCAGATGTCGGTATTCTCCCGGTCTCAATGCTTCATCCAGCTTTACCTTGCCCATTGACAATCTTTTCAGATATATTACTTCCTTGTCTACGGACTGAAACATCCTCTTTACCTGATGGAATTTGCCTTCCTTGATTGTAACGAGACATTTCGACAGATGTCCTGCTTCTATTATTTCAAGCTTTGCAGGCATTGTTTTATATCCGTCTCCCGGGAGAACTACCCCCTTTGCAAATGCTTTTATATCGTCTGACGTTGCTTCTCCTTCGATTTCCGCATAATATAGCTTATCGACGTGCTTTTTCGGTGACAGCAAATTATGTGCCAGGATACCGTTATTGGTAAGTAAAAGGAGTCCCTCCGTATCCTTATCCAGTCTGCCTACGGGAAACGGCTCATAGAATTTATCCTTGTCTTCTAACAGCTCTATAACTGTTTTATCATAATTATCCTCGGTGGCTGATACGACTCCTGCCGGCTTATTCATCATCAGATATATATATTGTACATATTTGACTTGTTCATTTTTATATTTTACCTCGTCCTTGTCTGTATCTATTATTTTTGAGCTGTCCTTGACGATTGTATCATTTATTTTTATATAGCCTGCTTTTGCATCTGATTTTATTTGCTTTCTGGTGCCAAATCCTGTGTTGGAAAGCATTTTATCTATTCTGATTTTCATATTTTCATCCTTTTTTTATTTGATAAATGAGTAAGTTTTTTGATTATATCATAATTACATAATTTGTCAACGTATTGACATCAAGCTGTTATTTGAGTATGATTTATATTAAGATAATAATGAATTCAGGGAGGACTTTTATGATTGAAACGTTAATTAAAGGCTTTACGGTTGGAATTGCTTATGTTGCACCTATCGGTATGCAGAATTTATATGTTATTAACAATGCAATGACTCAGCCAAAATCCAGAATGTATTTAGTTGCTTTAATAACTGTATTTTTTGATATTTCTCTGGCTCTTGCATGTTTTTTCGGCATGGGCGCTATTGTAGAGGCTGTTCCTGCTGTTAAGGCTTTTTTATTGGGAATTGGTGCTGTAGCTGTAATATGGATCGGTATCCAGCTTATTCGTTCTGCTCCGAAGCTGAATTCTGATATTGATACTAAAAAAACACTGCTGCAGGTTGCTTTGACTTGTTTGTTGGTAACCTGGGCGAATCCTCAGGCATTGATTGACGGCACTTTGCTCTTTGGCAGCTTCAGAGCCTCCTTGCCTGCTGATATGTCGAAATATTTTATTATCGGCTCCTCTCTTGCTTCTGTGGTATGGTTTTTCTCCTTGGGAACTGTTGTCAGTGTATTTAAAAAGGTATTTAATGAAAATACATTGAAAAAAATTAATGTCATATGTGGTGTGATAATAATTTATTACGGTATTAGGCTGGGAATTGATTTTTTTTCATTGTAATGACGGAAATAAAAAAGAACTGTTCATGATGTAGTAATGCATTCACAGTTCTTTATATTTTTATTAATATTTATAATTCATTAAATTCTATATTTGCTCCTACCATTTGAAGCTTTTCTACTATGTTTGAATAGCCTCTTTTGATATGATATATATCGGTTATTTCTGTTTCTCCCTCTGCTACCAGTCCTGCCAGTATCAGTGCTGCTCCTGCTCTCAAATCCGTAGCCTTTACCTTTGCACCGCTTAGCTGGCTGTTTCCTTTCAGGACTGCGCTGCTTCCCTCTATTTTCACATTTACTCCCATGCGAATCAGCTCATTTGCATGCATAAATCTGTTTTCGAATATTGTTTCATTTATTATGCTTGTGCCATTTGCTACAGACAGCAATGCCATAAACTGTGCCTGCATATCTGTTGGAAATCCCGGGTATGGCAAGGTTTTTATATCTATCGACTTTAGTATTCCCGTTGATGTCACTCTGATTTTATCTTCGTATTCCTCTATATGTGCTCCTGTTTCTCTCAGCTTGGCTATAACCGGCTGCACATGACTTGAAACTACATTTTCTATTACCAAATCCCCGCCTGTGATTGCCGCCGCTACCATGTATGTACCTGCCTCTATTCTGTCGGGAATCACTGTATGCTCTGTCTTGTGAAGTGTTTTGACTCCCTTGATACGGATGGTCTTTGTTCCGGCTCCTATGACGTTGCCTCCCATACTGTTGATAAAATTAGCCAGGTCAACTATTTCAGGCTCTTCTGCGGCGTTTTCCAGAATGGTTTCCCCTTCTGCCAGCGTTGCTGCCATTATTATATTTTCTGTTGCTCCTACGCTGGGAAAGTCCAGATATATATCTGCGCCTACCAGCTTATCTGCTATTGAGTTTACATATCCGTTTTCTGATATTACTTCTGTTCCGAGGGCTTTGAAGCCTTTGAGATGCAAATCTATAGGTCGTGTGCCTATTGCACATCCTCCGGGCATATATACTTTTGCATTGCCGCATCTTGCCAAAAGCGGTCCCATCACTAAAAATGAAGCTCTCATTTTGCTGATTAGTTCATAAGGCGCTTCATAGGTTTTTATATTTTTTGTTATTATTTTTAAAGAATTGTCTCCGAATGGTGTAACCTCTGCTCCTATTACTTCCAGAAGCTCACACATTACTTCCACATCTTTTAGTTTCGGTATATCATGAATGATGCATTCTCCTTCTGACAAAAGAGTTGCAGCCAAAATCGGCAATATAGAATTTTTTGAACCGTCTACCTTTATACTTCCTTTTAACCCCATGCTTTTTTTTACAATTATTTTTTCCAAAACATATTTCTCCCTATATTACGAAATTTGCAACACAAATCTCTGCTAAGCATATTACAATTTAAAAACTGCTTTAATGCTTAATATATATTAACACTTTTTATATTACATTTCAATTACAAATTTTTCATTTCGTAATTTTTTATGGAATAAAAAATATTAGAACAGGACAACATGTTTCTGATGAATTTTTATGTTTTATTTAACGACTCTTATTGCGCCGTAATAGCAGTTTGCAAAATATCCGGAAGCTAGTGTAGTAATTCTCACAGATTGTCCTGGTTTGGGCGAATGGATAAAGTTACCGTCTCCTACATATATACCTACATGTCCTATGCGGGATGAACCTGCATATTTAAAGAATACCAAATCACCGACTGCTAAATTTGCTTTTTCAACTCTTGTACCGTATGAATACTGATCGTGTGATGAACGAGGCATAGAATAGTTAAAGTGTTCCATAACATATTTGACAAAGCCTGAGCAGTCAAATCCGCTTGGAGTTTCACCGCCGTATTGATATGGAGTACCGATATATTTTTTTGCAAATGCAGCTACATCTGCTCCTGTATTCTGAGCTGAAGCTGCATTTACATTCGAAGCTGTGTCATTCAGAGTTACATATTCTACTGCAACATATGCTTCGCCTGAGTTATATTTTATTTTATACCAATTATAGCTTTCACCGCTTTTATCAATTTCATCAATTATTTCAACATTGCTGCCAATGCTTAATTTGTCTAAAATATTATCGTTTGTGGAAGGTCCGCTTCTTACATTGAGCACATCTACTGCTACTGTTCCTGTTCTGACAGGAATTTCCTGCAAAGCTTCTGATATCGGCACAACCGGCTGAGTGATGTCTGCCTGTATCTGGACAGCGTTTTCTTTGTTGACGTTCTCATCTGCATATGCATTGGTACATAGCATTATTGCTGCTGTACCGGTAAGCACAAATAGCTTCGTTATTTTATTCATTTTATCTGTTGCACATTAATCTTGAATCTTGTTAATCAACTGTAATTTTATGTAATCATTCCCGATTAACTGTGCATTCCTTTCTCTTCAGTCTTATATGTATCTCCGGCTGACGGGAGACTGTTTGCTCTCATATCTGTAAATATACTGTGCAAACGTATGTCAAGAATTTTATCATAAAATGTCGTCTTAGTCAATTGTTAATAATTGGTGTCATATCCAAAGAGAAAGTGAAAGAACAGTCAGAATAGGTAAAAAAATAAGCGACTATCTTTTTCGGTAATCGCTCATTTCTCATTTTTAGTTTACATTTCTATTTTTCCCGCGACACAGCCTGTTAAAAAGAATATCCTTGCTTTACAGAACTACACAGAATTCTGATGTATCATATTTTTTCTTTTTGTATACGCATCTGCCTCCAAGATAGGTTTCTTCTACATATACAGCTCGCAGCCTGTCGGGATTTACCGCCGTTATATCCTCAGATAAAATTATGAAATCAGCCAGCTTGCCCTCCTCTATGGATCCCTTGCTGTTTTCTTCAAAGGAGGCATATGCAGATTGTATGGTAAAGCCTCTTATCATCTGCTCAACTGTAAGTCTTTGTTCCGGCATCCATCCTCCGGAGGGATATCCGTTAAAATCCTTTCTGTTTACACCGACATATATGCTGTCTATCGGATTCAGAGAATCGACGGGACAATCCGATGACATTGGCGTTACTATCCCCATATCGCAGAAGGTTCTGTAGTTATATGAGGTTTTTAGCAGTTTTTCACCTATTCTTTCCTCTGCTATATGCATATCTGAATTTATACATATAGGCTCTATATAGGCAAGAATATTTTGATTTTTAAATTTCTCGGCTATTTCCTCGTCTGTTATCTGAACGTGAATTATTCCCATTCTTGCATCGCTGTCTTTTTTTGCTTTTTGAGCTTTTTCATAGCTTTCCAAAACCATTCTCATTGCCTCATCACCTATGGCATGGCATACTATACGCATATTGTTCGTATGGGCTGTTATAATCAGTTCATCAAGCTCTGATTGGGTAAATACTGATATTCCTCTGGTGTCAGGTGCATCGCTGTAGGGTATAGTCAGGTATGCTGTTCTTCCTCCTAATGATCCGTCTGTCAAAAGCTTCAGCGGTCCGATTTTAAAATATTCATTTCCTTTTCCGCTATAATTGCCTTGATCTATAAAATCCTTCAGCCTATTTATATCAGGCAGCAAACATTGCTCATAGACTCTTACGTTGAGCTTGCCTTCCTGCATAATTTCCTCATAGGCTTTTATTATCTCTCTCCAGTTCTTGTCGGAAAAGGTCTCGAAATCATCTGTCTGAACTGATGTTATGCCATAGCTTGAAACAACTTCAATTGCATCGATAAGCATTTTTTTTATTTCTTCAATGCTTTTCTTAGGTATTATTTTGTATGGCAAATATCTTGCGGTTTCCTTCAACACTCCTGTCAAACGACCTTTTGAATCTCTTTCGATTTCTCCTCCCCAGGGATTTGGAGTCTTTTCATTTATACCTGCTATTTCAAGAGCTTTGGAATTTACCGTAACAATATGCTCACAGACTCTTGTGAATATTATAGGATGCTCTGTTGATATTTTATCCAAGTCGTCTCTTGATAGGCTTCGATTTTCTTTGAGGTAAACCTCATTCCAGCCTCTGCCTTGTATCCATTCTCCCGGAGGTATATTATTTTTTGCCGCAAAGCTCTTGCTTGTATCAATTATTTCCTCTATAGAACAAAGTTCATTACAGTCGATTTTGGTGAGACTGTAAGCATAATTCAGTAAATGCAGATGACTGTCGTTGAAGCCGGGCAATATGGTTTTGCCCTGCAAGTCAATGATTTCACAATCTGCTCCCACATATGACAGTACCTCTTCATCAGTTCCTGTTTTTATTATTTTATTCCCCTGTACTGCAAATGACCTGACTCGGTCATTGCTTTCATTTACTGTAATTATATTTCCGTTGATATATGCTTTTTTCATTCTACTGCTCCTGTTTTTTCTGAATAGCCTCTATCATATTGCTGAATAATATTTTTATGATTTTTTATAATATGATGATATTATTGAACGCAATTGTTAATTGCTTTTAACGCTTACCTTTTCAACCGGTCTGTATGTTTTCGCACTCGGAATTTCTCCTGTCTTCCATTGGAATTTGCCTGTAAAGCCATAGATTATAGCTATCAAAGGCACTGACCAGTTAAATACCGCAAAGGGCAAAAATGATAATACACTTACTCCCAGAGTAGTTGCAGCAAAGGAGCCGCATAGATTCCACGGAACTAACAACGAGGTTACTGTTCCCGAATCCTCAAGTGTTCTTGACAGTGTCTGAGGAAGCATATCCTTTTTCTTATATTCCGGTACGAATAATCTTCCCCCCAGCACTATTGTCATATATTGGCTTGCTGTGATCATATTCAATAAAACTTCTGCAACTACGGTTGTTAATACAAGGCTGCCGACAGTTCTTGTCAATACCTTTATTTTGTCCAGGCATACTTCTAGGACTCCGAGCTTTTCAAGGACTCCGCCGTATACCATTACTATAACGCCAAGGCTTGCCGTATAGTTCATATTCAGTAAGCCGCCTCTTGACAATAGCTTATCTATATCAAAAAAGCCTGTATCTGAAACGAATCCTCCCTCCATAATAGCTGCAATGGATTTTAAGCTTTCTCCCTGAATCAGCACTGCAATTACAGCCGCTACGGCAGTAGAAATCAGCAGTGTCGGAAATGCAGGCTTTTTCATTATAGCAAGCCCGATTACTATAATCGGAGGTATCAGTGTTATAATGTTCAGCTTGAATTTACTTTCCAACGAGGTAAGTATTTTTGCTACTGTATCGTTATTTGCATTACCGCTTGTATTCATTCCCATAATCAGGAATGCAATCAAGGTAATAGCAATTCCGGGTCCTGCTGTGTAAACCATGGCCTTGATGTGGTCGAACAGGTCAGCCTCTGCAACTGCCGGTGCCAGATTTGTAGTATCGGAAAGAGGTGACATTTTATCCCCGAAGGCTGCTCCGCTGACAATTGCTCCTGCTGTCATTGCAGGATTAATTCCCAAGCCCATACCAACACCTATTAAAGCAACACCCACTGTTCCTATCGTTGACCAGGAGCTCCCTGTGGCTGTCGAGGTGATTACACAGGCAAAGCAGGCTGTAGCTAAAAACATTGAAGGATTAATCAGCTTCAGGCCCCAGTATATT
The DNA here is from genome assembly GCA_036846385.1 of Bacillota bacterium. Classification (GTDB taxonomy): domain Bacteria; phylum Bacillota; class Clostridia; order Tissierellales; family Sedimentibacteraceae; genus Sedimentibacter. The sequence continues at coordinate 7,320 of DAIUCB010000112.1, forward strand.
ATCATCGGAACTGTTCCGCTGGCAATCCATGCCCCCATCAGGGCACCTATGCAATAAAGAATCAAAACTGTCGGTATAACAAGCTTGCCTCCGTAAAGCACTGCTTCCTCTATTTTTTTCCAAGGGCATTTTTCTACGGTTAATACCAATATCCCTACTCCGAAAGCTGAAAGCATTGCGACATGCAGCTTTTCTCCAAGGAAAAATATTGCTGCTGACATTGAAACTATAAGATATAATACAATAATTGCTGCACCTGCCATTGACGGCTTGAAGGTAATTTCTTCATTTTGAGGTACTTCTGCTGCTTCAGTGGTGTGAATATTTTTTTCTTTACTCATTTTGATTTCCTCCTTAAAATTTTTTCACTGATATTCTGTTGCTTTTTATTACCTGCTGTAAACAACCTCCCCTCCGAGAATTGTTTTCTCGACAGTTATATTTTTCAAATCCTCCTTGTCTGTTGTAAAGGGATCTCTGTCAAGCACAACCATATCGGCAAGCTTTCCTTCTGTGATACTGCCTTTTATATTGTCTTCGAAGGCTGAATATGCTCCGTTTAATGTGTATATTTTAATAGCCTCCTCCACTGTCACCGATTGTTCAGGCAGCCATGGCTCCTTGTAAATGCCATCTACATTTTTCCTTGTTACTATCGCATATATTCCCTTAAATACATTAGGGGTTTCTACCGGTATATCAGAGCTTCCTGTGATACATACTCCCATGTCGGTCAGAGTCCTCCATGCATGGCAGCTCTTTTCTCTCTCTGAGCCTACTCTGCTGTTCATCATATGAATGTCTGTAGATGTTGAAATGGGCTGTGTATTTATTATCAGCTTCATTTTTGCTATTCTTTCATATTGCTTTTGATTCCCTACAAAGCAATGTACTATCCTGTGCCTGTGATCTGCCTTTGGGTATTCTGTAAGAACTTTTTCGTATGCGTTGAGCAGCATTTCCAAGGCACCGTCTCCGATTGCATGGATGCAAACCTGCATGCTGTTGTTGTGAGCCTTCTTTATATTTTCATAAAGCTCCTCCGGCGTGTAGTAATATATCCCGGTATTTCCCGCATCGTCACTGTATTCCTTCAGCATGCCTGCTGTTCTTGCTCCCAGGGTACCGTCTGCCCACTGCTTCATCGGACCTATACGATAATAGTCATTACCCATGCCTGTTCTTAGGCTGCCCTTCAAAAATTCATCTATATCTTTTCCTTTTGCCAGTGAAACTTTTTGATATATTCTCACAGGCAGTTTATTTTCTTCTATAAGCTCCTGATATGAATTGTATATGTCCATGAAATCTCCGCCATAACCTAAATCATAGGAATCCTCTGTGTGAATTGATGTAACTCCGTATTTTATAAGCTCCTTACCGCCTGCTATTATAGCTGTCTTTATTTCTTCATAGCTTTGCTTTGATTTCTTATTTTTCTTGAACCATTCAAGGGATGCCTCTCTGATTATTCCGTTTGGCTCTCCGTCCGGTCCCTTGTCAAATTCTCCTCCTTCAATA
>DAIUCB010000113.1:0-8740 GCA_036846385.1 Bacillota bacterium
GCCTTGGTGTACTGGATATCAAAGGTATACTTGAAGAACTTTCGCTGAATTCATATCTTAAGACCAGCGGAGGGAAAGGATATCATGTGGTAGTGCCTTTAAAGCCTATGGTGACATGGGATGCGTTTAATGATTTTGCAAGACGGGTTGCAGAAGTAATGGAGCAGAAATGGCCGGAGCGTTACACAAGCAATGTCAGAAAATCTAAACGTACAGGCAAAATATTCATAGACTGGATTCGTAACGGCAGAGGAGCTACAAGTATTGCGCCATATTCGTTGAGGGCGAGAAAAGGAGCCGGAGTTTCAATGCCCATCAGGTGGGATGAGCTCAGTACAGTTGCTCCCAACGGCATAAATATGACAGAAGCACTTTTGAGGATTGAGAGAAATGATCCTTGGAAGGACTTTTTCAGTAATAATCAGATGCTTAAATAATTGCATTCGATCAGAAAATTTATAATATACAGTATTTGATTATATATACGTAAGATTGACGAAAATTAACAATCTCTGTTTTTCAATCAAAACATGTGGTTTTTTAAAATAAAATAATAAAAAAATGTATCCTATTGACTTTTCATTGCATTTTTTTATCCTGATAATATATATTTATGCAATTTATAATTTGATGATGAATAAATCATGACAGTATATTCATAAATTAAAATTGTGTTACTTTCATATGAAATCAATAAAATATTGACTTATATGTACTGATATAATAGTATATATGATATACCATTATTATATCGCTTATTTTTACACATAACAAATTATTACTGATAAAATTATTGAAATAGGGAAGAAAAGACAAAAATAAAATGAATTTGATTTAAAAGAACACTTGTTCTATTGCTTTACATATGTTAATATTAATAATATAAGGTGAGTAGTATATGAAAGCATCTGAATTGTTTTATAATAAAACTCAAAAAAACGGATTTTATAATATAATGCCTATTGAAAATATAAAATCTATCCTTACAAATGGTATCTTGTCACATAATAATGCAAAAAAGATAAATCATAATTCTGTTGCTATGCAAGAAGTACAAGATATTAGAGAGAATATCAAAGTGCCAAATGGTATGTATTTACATGATTATGCAAATTTATACTTTGATTTCGGCAATCCGATGATGTATAAGAGAAGAAATCAAGCTGAACATTTATGCATCTTGAAAATTTCACTAGAAGTTTTTAATTTAGATGGAATAGTAGTATCAGATAGAAATGCATCAAGTTTGTATGCTAGATTTTATACACCATCTGTAGGTATTAATATGTTGGATTTTGATACAATATATATGAAAAATTGGAATAGTGGTGACTTTTATTTGAAATTATATTATAAATCAGTAAAATGTGCAGAAATACTGGTTCCAAATAAAGTTGACAGCAAATATATAACCGCTGCTTGTGTAATAAATGAAATAAATAGAAATAAGTTAATTGATGTGGGATTTAAAGAAGAAATTTTTGTTAGTAAATCGAATTTTTTTAGGAGGTGATAAATTTGATGAAAATAAAAATCGGTAATATATTTGAAACTAATATGAAAACATTAGTTAATACTGTTAATTGCGTTGGAGTTATGGGTAAAGGTATAGCAAAAGAATTTAAGGAGAGATATCCAGCGATGTATGATGAATATGTTTCCTTGTGTGAAAAAAATATCGTTAAACCTGGAATTCCTTACTGTCATACCGATTTATTTGGAAATTCGATTATTAATTTTCCGACAAAAGACCATTGGAAATCACCTTCAAAATTATCTTATATTGTTAAAGGATTGGACTGGTTTATAAAAAATTATGAGAAACTTAATATTAGGTCTATAGCTTTTCCACCTTTAGGTTGTGGTAATGGCGGACTAAATTGGGAAATGGTTGGTCCAATAATGTATAATAAACTTAAAGATTTACCAATAGACATAGAAATTTATGCTCCCTTTGGTACAAAAACAGAGCAACTATCAAAAGAGTTTTTAGAGAATAATTGTATTAAATCTGCTAAAGAAGTACTGGGTAGTAAAAACGTTCATTTTAATGATAAGTGGATGTTACTTCCTTATATTGTAAGGGAATTGAATAACTCACAGTACTCATTAAAGGTTGGCAGAGTCATTTTTCAGAAAATTTGTTATGTGTTAACTAGAACAGGTGTAAAAACGGATTTTATATTTAATAAAGGTAGTTTTGGACCATACTCTTCAGAAGTAAAACAGGCAGTAATGGTACTTTCAAATGCAAATATTATTGTAGAAAAACAATTAGGACATATGATTTTAATACAAGTATCAGATAGTTTTAAGTTTGATAAATCAAAATATACGCAGCAAGAACTTGAATGTTGTGACAAGACGATAGATTTACTAAGTAGAGTAAAAGACACAAACCAGGCAGAACTTATTGCAACGATACTTTTTTCAGCTGATCAATTCCAAAATACAAGTACTGATATAAATGAACTTGATGTATATAATTATGTAATGGCTTGGAAACCGCAATGGATTCAAACGAATGCTAAAAATGTATCAGAATCAATAAGAAATTTAGCAATGATGAGTTGGATAAAGGTTAAATACTGTGAAGAGTTACCTTATAGTAAGGAATTTGAAATGTAAAATAGAGATTGAAGATTTTATGATTGACTCTTTTCTGCTGTGGTAGTATAATTAGATTGTAAAATAACTTGAGGTGAAATAATGATTAAATTTTCTTGCTAATTTTCAAAGTGCAATATAACAAAAATGTAAGCAGATTTCTGCCGGTTTTTGTTGCGCTTATGCAGGAAAATTATTCTTTTTCTCTCGAAATATGCTGTATGCTAATATATAGTTATCGTTTAACTATATATATTTGTATATTTATGAGCTGTGAGAATGAATTTCTTGCAGCTCTTATTTATTTTACAAACAATAGAATACGGAGGATAGATGATAAAAATGAGAAATAAAGACACTATAATAACACATGATAATCTCCATATAAAGCCGGGTACTGCAGGTGACATTCATATGGAGTAATACCGGTCGCATATTGTCCCTACTTTGCTACTATAATATATCTTACAAGGGAGGACAAAAAATGTCTTTAATAAATATTACAAACTTAACCTTCTCATATGAAAACAGCTTTGATACTATTTTTGAAAATGTGAGCTTTCAAATTGATACAGATTGGAAGCTGGGCTTTACGGGAAGAAACGGAAGAGGAAAAACAACTTTTCTCAATCTTTTACTTGGGAAATATGAATATAAGGGGAATATTTCAGCAAACGCAGTCTTTGAATATTTTCCTTATGAGGTAAAGGAACAGGAGCTTTGTACAGTAGATATCATAAGAGAAATCAGTCCAAATTCAATGGATTGGGAAATCATAAAAGAATTATCCCAGTTGGATGTAGACGATGAAGTTTTATACAGACAGTTTTATACACTGTCAAAAGGAGAGCAAACAAAAGCATTGCTTGCTGCCATGTTTTTGAAGGAAAATTCCTTCCTGCTCATTGACGAGCCTACAAATCATTTGGATTATGAAGGCAGAGTAAAGCTAAGCAATTACTTAAAAAAAAAGAAAGGATTTATTCTTGTTTCCCATGACAGATTTTTTTTGGATAATTGCATCGATCATATTTTAGCTATTAATAAGAACAATATTGAGATTCAAAAAGGAAATTTTTCTTCATGGTGGAGAAATAAAGAGATGCAGGACAGTTATGAAATGGCTGAAAATGAAAAATTAAAAAAAGATATCAGCAGACTTTCATATTCAGCGAAACGCACATCTGCATGGTCGGACAGTGTGGAAAGCAGCAAATACGGAAATACAAATTCAGGCAGTAAATTAGATAAAGGCTATGTGGGACATAAAGCCGCAAAAATGATGAAGAGAGCTAAAAATATCGAATCCAGACAGCAGGATATGATTGAGGAAAAGTCAAAACTTCTTAAAAATATTGAATCGAATGAAAGCTTAAAAATTATACCTCTGACTTTTTTTGATAATACACTTGTGGAGCTAAAGGATATCTCAATTTTTTATGATGATAAAATTGTATGTGAAGCTTTGAATCTTACTGTAGAGCAGGGCGAAAGAATTGCTGTCAGGGGAAAGAATGGAAGCGGGAAATCAAGTATTTTGAAACTGATTTGCGGAGAGGATATTCCTTACAGCGGAATTGTGAGAAAAAACGGCAAGCTGAAAATTTCATATGTTTCTCAGAGTACATCACATTTATGCGGCAGCTTATCTGAGTATGCATATAACCACAGTATCGCAGACAGCTTATTCAAATCAATTTTGACCAAGCTTGATTTTTCTGCAAAACAGTTTGAAAAAAATATGGAGGACTTCAGTGCAGGACAGAAGAAAAAGGTATTGATTGCAAGAAGCCTGTGCGAGCAATCACATCTGTATATTTGGGATGAACCGTTAAATTATATTGATGTTATATCCCGTATGCAAATAGAGAAATTGCTCCTTGAATACAAGCCTACAATTTTGTTTGTTGAACACGACCGCATATTTTGTAACAATATAGCTACAAAAATAGTAAAGCTATAAATCAAGGAAAGGCTTTTGGTTTACACGTCAAAAGCCTTTTTTTCAATGTTAACGCCCTTTGAATTCTGCCTGCTCGCCTTTAATAACTGCAGCAAGTCCGGCTTTACTGTCTTCGGTATTTAAAACTATTTTAGCGGCTTCCAGTTCAAAATTACGTGCTGATTCTAAGTTTGAATATATAGCTTTGTTAACACATTTTTTAAAATAACTTACTGCGATAGGAGCAGCTGTTGCCATTTTTTTAGCTATGTTTAAACCGACCTCATTGACTAACTCTACACTTACAACCTTACTGACCAGTCCCAAATCATATGCTTGTCGTCCGTTAAATCCTTCATTTAAAAACATATAATCCATAATTTTATTACGCCCAATCCAAATTGGAAGACGAAGACTGCTCATTCCCCATGAACCAACTGTTCCATAGTATATATCTCCATCTTTTATATTGAAATTTTCGGCTACAATCCTTATATCAAAGGCATTAAACACAGCTGTTGATCCACCTATGCATTCACCTTTAGCCGCAACTAAAGTGGGTTTAGGATAGTTATCTAAAAGTTCAACTAATTCACCGCCTAATTTAGAAAAAGATTCTTTGATTTCATGACATTTATTTAAATCCTTATGTATATCATTAGCATCAGCTCCTTTCGAGAAATTAGGACCGGTACTTTTTAGCATAATACACCGTATTTCATTATCTTTTTCCATATCATTCAACACATTAATCATTTCCATAATCATTTTTTTGCTAAATGCATTATTCGGTGGATTATTAATAGTAATTACACCAACTCTTTCTACACGATCAATCATTAATTGTGTATATTCCATAGATATATCCTCCTTTAAATTTTAATAATTTTTTATTCAACTAATATTATCTCTCTACTATATTTCTTGAAAAAATCTTTCTGCATTTTTGTATAGCATTTTTTCTTTTGTCTCATCGCTAAAAGGAAGTTCATCAACTTGATCTATCAGTTCCTTAAGCGGAATTCCTTGAACATTCCACATTGATGCAAAACAGAATTTATCTTGAATACGATTTTCCACCCAATATTGTAATGGTTCAAATCCGCTACCGAATTGAATAATACTGCTAGGCTGATGTACCTCCATATTTATATAAACATTCTTATGTCTTAAAGCTAAACCGACTAAATCCATGACCCAGGGCCATCCTCCAACTGCAGCCATTATACGCATCTCGGGAAAATCCCGCGCAACTTCATCGATATAGCGGGGGTGACCAATGTCCATTGGAACACCTGTTGACAGATTCATACTGCTATAGATAAATACAGGGATTTTAAGCTCACATGCTTTTGCATATAGAGGATAATTTTTCTTATCATTTGCTGGAAGACCGGTTCTAAATGCAGTAATGTATAGTGCAGACAAGTGCAAATTTTTAATACAGTATTCCAGCTCCCGCACAGCATCCATGCCCTTTTTGGGATCAATATAGGCAAAGCCCTTAAATTTATTAGGATATTTTGAACAGATATTTGCTGTGTCCTCATTGTTAAGATTAGCAGTATTTGTGATACCCCATTCTACGCCGATGTTATCCAGATGTTGAACAAACTGATCTATAGTCATTAGTTTATTTTGTGCAGCTTCTCCGACTATTTCATTAAAAGCTCCTTCACCTCGAGTCTCTGCAATTTCATCCAATTCATCCATCGTATAGCCTATTTGGTTAGCTAATTTTACACCAAAGGTTTTCTTATATCCTGCGTATTTTGTTTTTCCATCACCGAGGCAGTACATACTTAGAGTTTGAACAAAATCTTCTTTACTAGATGGTAAATCCAAACATAAATCAATAATTTTTGCCATTATTACTCCTCCTTTTTTATATAATTGTTAGTTTATTGAAATCAATAATAAAATATTTTATCACTTACTAAACGATTACAAACCAAAATCCTTTTTAGCATCTCCTGTATAAAGATTTACATTTTTCTTTTTTGCAATAATTGCAGCAACAATATATGCTATAATGGCATAAGCAATAGCCATTATTATTCCGGATTTGCTTAAAGTGCTAAATAAAAGTACGCTTTGGAAAAGGCACAATATAAATGCAATAATAGAAGTAAATCGCAGTAATTTAGGTTCAAGCATAAATGGAGCTTTCTTACAAGCCTCAGGGTATTTCTTATGTAATTTAAAAGAAGCAATAATTGGTATTAAAGCCATAAATAAGGCGACACCAGAACCTATTGTTCCAACGGCAGTAAGTGAAATACCGGTGATGACGGGTATTATACCTATTATATAGAAAATAGTAAGAAGATAATGTGGAGTACCGAATTTTTTATTTACCTCACCTAATTTAGCGGGAAGCCAACCGTCTTCGCAGCAACTAAGAATAGGTTTAGTAACCCATGAAAAAGTAGAGTTCAAGGTAGTTGCAATAGCAAACATAGCTCCTCCTACTATAAAGAAAGTAAATAAAGGACCTGGTAGTATAGTTTGAGCAACTTCAGTCAAGTTTTTATATGCAACTTGTTCTACAGGAAGTACTCCGGAAGCTACAAAAGCCATAAGGGCATAAATAATACCAACCAAAACTGTGGCAATTGCCATAGATAGTGGGATATCACGTCCGGGGTTCTTCATCTCACCTCCAAGATTAACAACAACGTTTGCACCTCCGGTTGCAAATGTTAATAATCCGGAGACAGTGAGCAGTCCTACAAAGCCGGATGGCATCATTTCTTTTGCATTATAAACTGAAAAATCAACCTCTGGCATACCATATCCAATAAATAGAGCGAAAGAGATTGCCATAACAATTACCATAATGTTCTGTAGTCGAGCAGCAGATTTTATTCCGGTTAAGTTGAAAATATAAAATAATGTCAAAAGACCACCGGCAGCCAATTTAAACGGAATCGCAGGAACAATTGCTTGCATATATTCTGCAAATGAAATAGCAAATAATGATAGGGTTATATTATATGCCATGTAAATAAAAATATAAAACAATCCAGCTCTCGGGGAAAGTAAACGACTAGAGTATTTATAGCTGCCGCCTGTTGTGGGAAGTGTAGAACTCATAACCATAGTAGGAATAGAAATTAAAATAACTAAAATAGATGAAATAACATATGCCAGCACAGCGCCGGTACCGGTCATACCAATAGCGATACCCGTCATCGCCATAACTCCTGCTCCTATAGTTTGGCCAACTCCTATACTCAGAACATCTTTAAAAGCAAGTTCTTTTTTTAAGTTAGTTTCTTTCAAGTCAGATTCATTTTTCAAGTCAGATTCTTTTTTAGCGATAGGTTCATTGTTCATATTATTACTCCTCGTATTGTATTTTTTTTATAGATACCTATTTCAAATTTGACTATGTTCAACAAATTTTGTTATTTGTTAATTAATAACATTCTTAAAATTTAAGGATTTTTTAAAATATATTTTTCAAATGATATAATTGAATAAATTATATACATTGGCAAGCCGGAGCTTACCAATGTTATTTATCTTGATGACATATCCAAGAAGCTTCCTTCAAGCATTGCCTTTACACGTCCGCCGATTATAGCATTGTATTTCGGATGAGTTAAAATATAGAACTGTTCCTCCTCGATAGCTGTGAATACGCTTAAAGCAACCGAATCAACAGGTATGCCTGTAGTTACAGAATATTTGGCACGAGCGAGTCCCGCTTTGTACAATTCACTGCTGTAGTATGGGTCAGTATCATCCTTGAAGCGTTCAGGTCTGTGTCTCTCATAATTGTATAAATCCGTTTGCACGAAACCGGGACAATAAACCGACATTTTAATATTTGCATTAATAGCCTTTAAATCATGAGCAACAGCCTCTGTAAGCGCTACCGAAGCAAACTTTGTTGTGTGGTATAAGGGCATTCCCGTTGTAGTCAGAAGTCCCGCTATAGAAGCAGTATTAACTATGTGGCAAGGAGTACCCTGTTTCAGCATAATCGGTATTATAAGCTTCATAGCATAAATTTGAGACATAACATTTACTCCCATAATCCATTCCCAGTCACGAATTGGAACCTCCCAAACAGGACCGGTAATAGCTACTCCGGCGTTGTTAAAGAGTAAATCAATTTGTCCGTATGTTTCCATTACATTATCAACCATCGAAGCAACTTCTGATTCAACGGATGCATCAATG